>WGMW01000065.1 GCA_016124845.1 Flavobacteriales bacterium | reverse complement strand
AGCCCTTGGTTGAGACGCAGTTGCACAAAATGTTCCAGACAGCTCTGTTCGTCAGCGAACCGCTCGAAAAAATCCTTGAATGTCATCATGTTCTTAGTTTTGACACAAACCAAGAACCATGCACCGTAACCAATTTACGGGATCGGATTGCGGATAATCATTTTTATCATTTCATTTTATGAGCGATACATCACCCTTGAACTCATAATCGGTAACCTTGTCACCGTCAATGCCCTTGGCGGTAATAACGAAGTAGTAAGTTCCATTGATCAACTCTTTGCCGCTTGTAGAACGTCCATCCCAACCGGCCAAAGGTTCTGTCCAGTAGTAAACCAATTCGCCCCAACGGTTATAGATCTCTCCCTTGAAATCGTAAATGTTTCTGATCTTGAATGGGAAGAAGTCATTCGCTATCGGATCAATAGGGAACACATCATTGATGCCGTCACCATTAGGAGTGATCACATTAGGAACTACCAATTCTGACGTAGGATCAACATAGATACCATCGGTAAGCGCCAGCGTATCAGAACATCCAGTTACATCATTGTATGCGACCAGCGTCAACGTGAATGTACCTGAATCTGCATACAAGAATTGGAAAGCGGATGTATCATAGGTAGTTATTGTATTTCCATCGCCAAAGATCCACTCATAGGTTGTACCACCTTCTGAGTTGTTGGTCACGGTTACCTCCAGTGGTTGCTCCCCTGTAAGTGGCGTTGCACTGAAATCTGCGGTCAATGGGTTAACCGGTGGGTCAATGGTCGCAACAGCTTGAGCAGTACAACCATTCGCATCGGTGACTGTGAGCGTAAAATCGCCAGCACCCAGACCAATTGCAGAACTGCTTGTCTGCGCACTCGGATCATCCCAAAGATAACCGTAAGGTTGTGTGCCTCCAGTAACCGATGCTTCCGCCATGCCGTCTTCTGAATAGCTACATGTGATCGGGGTTGTAGCATCGATCGTTACTACCAACTCATCAGGCTCAGTAATGTTGACATTCTGCCATACCGCTGTGCATCCGTTGGCATCAGTAACTGTTACAGAGTACGTTCCTGGTGGCAAGCCCCCGGCCAAGGCAGTGGATTGGTTTGTAGGGTCGTCCCAAGCGTAAGTATAGTTCGGAGTTCCTCCAGAAACACTTACTTCGGCCTGACCATCACTGGCTCCATTACAACTTACGTTCTGCTGCTGTACAAGTGATAACACCATTGCAGGAGGTTCAGGAACAAGGATATTCTGAAGTTCAGCCACACAGCTGTTGGCATCAGTTACTGTCAGAGAATATGTTCCTGCCGGAATTCCAGTAAGCGGGTTTCCAGAAACTGGGCCAGGGGTCCATGAGTAAGTGTAACCTGAACCTGGCGTGCCTCCAGAAACGATCGCCTCTATCTGCGCGTCAGAGCCACCATTGCAACTTGCGCTGTCAATCTGTACTCCGATACTGATTGCAGAAGCCTCCGTAATGACAACCGAATCAGTAGCAGTACAAAGGTTCGTATCCGTAACCACCACCACGTATGTTCCTGCCGTCAGACCGCTGGCCATTGCGGTTGTCTGAAGGTTCGGGTCATTCCATTGATAACTGTATGGAGTGGTGCCTCCCTGTGCGGTTGAGAGCGCGATTCCATCACTGCCCCCGTTACAGGAAACCGATTGGTTCTCAACTGCCAGAACTGTCAGCGGAGCAGGTTCCGTGATCGTAACCGAAAGGGTCGTATCGCATGTTTGAGACGATGCCACAGTAACGTTCCACGTTCCCGCAGGAAGATTAGATGCGGTTGCCGTGGTTTGTACTGGTGTTGTATTCCACGAATAGGTAAGGTTATTGCCACTTGCCGTAACGGTTGCTATACCGTCCGTTAACCCATTGCATGACACATTCTGATCAACCGTTACAGAAGCTGCAAATGGATTGGGTTGCCCGACAACGGCCGAGTCAACAGCCATACAACCATGAGCATCAACCAGATCAACTATCCAGGTACCTGCCGGAAGGTTTGTAGCCGTTGCCGTGTTCTGGTTCTGCGGGTCGTTCCATGAATAGGTATAAGGCGCTGTTCCTCCTAAACCTGAAACTGAAGCCTCGCCCGTACTGGAACCGAAGCAATCGGCATCCACAATTCCAAAAATCTGTGTGGTCAAGGTATCTGGCTGTGGAACAACCACGGTTTCGGTTACCTCACAACCAAAGCTATCGATCACGGTCACATTATAAGTTCCGGCCAAAAGACCGGTGGCCGTGGGTGTACTCTGCGCATTTGGGTCATCCCAAGAATATGTGAAAGGAGCTGTACCACCAGATAGCGTTACTGAAGCACTACCATCAGCCAGACCGTAGCAACTTACGCTATCAGATGAGGTGGTTGCAGTAGGCCCCACAATATTGGCGATATCGCCCAAGTTGTAGGTACCATCTCCGGCAGCACCGCCAAAGCCGGTTCCTCCATTCTTAAGAATACTTGCGTTTACTACGTTATTCTGACATGGATTCTGAAAGATCTTTATTCGACCTCCAGAACCTCCGCCACCGGTGTTACCCGAAGAACCACCATTGGCCGAACCACTATTGCTACCACAGAAGAAGTTGCTATAGCTGCAACCAGAAGTTCCAACACCCGCAACACCTCCGGATCCTCCATTGCCACCAACGGACCGAAGTGTTCCGGTAATGTTCAATGGACCATAGCCCTGAAGAAGGATGCCGCCACCAGAACCACCGCCTGAACCACCACCGGCACCGGCTCCGGAAGAGAATGTTCTTTCACCACAATCATTACACGCGTCAGAACAACAATCGGTAGTAGTGCCTCCAGCTCCTCCGTTACCTCCAGGACCGCTGGTGGCACCGTTTACTGAGATGTTTCCGGCAACGGTAAGGCTACCCGAGGCATAAAGCGCAACTTTTGCACCACCTGCGCCACCGGCTGTCCCAGCAGTTCCGTTGCCCGCACTTCTACCACCGCCTCCTGCACCGGCACCGCCCGATCCGAGGTCAATATCTGTACCAGCAGCGGTACCGTAGGTTCCACCGACCGTACCACCTGTCCCACCGTTTCCTGCAGATGGTGAGGCGCAGCCAGTTATGCTCATCCCAGAAAAGTTACCTGGATTGTATGCACCTCCATTACCCCCAACACCTCCTTGGTTTGCAGTACCACCATAAGCACCGCCACCTGCAGCACCGGCTCCTCCAGATCCTCCAACAAAACCATACTCATCGCCAAAATTCTGGCATGCTTGCTTAGGCCCCATGCCATTGGCTCCGCTGTTCCCTGCCTGACCTGCTCCGGGGCCGGAACCTGCTGCTCCTGCACCTCCACCATTCACTGCAATAACCAGGCAGTTGTCCTTATCAACACATCCTGTGAGCGCACCCACATTACTTCCCGTAGTTGCGCCCGTACCTCCAGAACCTCCAGGGTAACCAGAACCATCGCCAATAATATCTCCGATAACTTCAATATCTGTAGCATTAATGATCAATTCTCCACAACCACCATTGGTGTATGGGGTTACAGAACAGACTACGCCCGGCTCTACTCTGAACAGCCCAGTAATGTTGTAAGTCCCCGAAAGGGACGTGTTTGATGATATGATCAGGTCACCGGAAATTGGGGTAGTGCCGCATTGGGCAAATGAATTTTTAACCGATGCAATTCCGAACAGGATCAGTAAACAGAGGAATAGAGGTTTTTTCATGGTTATGTGAATCAACTCTTTGAGTTGTGAATCAATTGAGCAAAACTATCATTTTTAAGCAGACGCAATACTTCCTTGTGTTGGACGTACGTCTGTTGTTCCGGTTGTTGAAAATAGCTTTATGTTGTGGCCATATTATCTGTGAAACGACCGGGCGATCCGTAATTTTGACGCATTCATGAACTATTTGAACGAACTGAACGAGGAGCAGCGAAAAGCTGTTGAATGGCTTGATGGCCCGGTAATGATCATTGCAGGTGCAGGATCGGGCAAGACGCGTGTTCTCACGTATCGCGTCTGTCACCTTATCAATAGCGGTGTTGATCCGTTCAATATTTTGGCACTGACCTTCACCAACAAGGCTGCACGGGAAATGCGCTCAAGGATCGAAACCATGGTAGGTCCAGAAGCCCGAAACATTTGGATGGGAACGTTTCACTCGGTATTTGCAAAGATCCTTCGCATTGAGAGTGAGAAAATTGGCTACCCTTCCAATTTCACCATTTATGACACGGCCGATTCTAAGAATCTTATCAAGGCCATCCTGAAGGAAGAGGCGCTGGACGATAAGACCTACAAGCCAAGCCTTGTGCTTAATCGCATCTCCGCGGCCAAGACCAATCTCATTTCGGCAAACGAGTACCTGCGAAATGACGAACTGATAGCGGAAGACCGCATGAGCGCCAAACCGAAATTGTCGGTGGTCTACAAGAAGTATTCCGACCGCCTTTTCAAATCGGGCGCAATGGATTTTGATGACCTTCTCTATTGGACGAATGTACTGCTGCGCGATTTTCCGGATGTGCTCAACAAATATCAGAACCGTTTCAAATGCATAATGGTAGATGAGTATCAGGATACGAACTATGCACAGTACCTCATTGTGAAACGGTTGGCCGCCAAATTCGAGAACATCTGTGTGGTGGGAGATGATGCGCAATCCATCTACGCTTTCCGGGGAGCGAACATTGAGAATATCCTCAACTTCCGAAAGGACTATCCCGATGTAAAGACCTTTAAACTGGAGCAGAATTACCGCTCTACCAAACATATAGTCGGTGCGGCCAATCACGTAATTGAGAAAAATCAGGACAGGCTGAAGAAAACCGTCTGGACAAGTAATGCCGATGGTGAACAGATCACGGTAAGCCGAAATCTGACCGACAATGAGGAAGGCATGTCGGTGGCACGTTCCATTTTTGAAACAAAGATGAACGGGCAGCTTCAAGAGAAGGATTTTGCCATCCTGTACCGCACAAATGCGCAGTCGCGATCCATTGAAGAGGCGCTGCGCAAGATGAACATTCCATACCGTATCTATGGCGGAACGAGTTTCTATCAGCGAAAGGAGATAAAAGATCTGATCGCGTATTTCCGTTTGGTGATAAATCCTCAGGACGAGGAAGCTCTGAAGCGCGTCATCAACTATCCCGCAAGAGGAATAGGAAAGACCACCATCGATAAATTGATCGTTCTTGGCAATGACTGGAGCAAGGACATTTGGTCCATCATCACCGACCAAGAACTACTTTATTCCCAATTCAATTCTGGAACAGCGAAGAAATTGCAAGATTTCAGTCATCTCATTCGTAGTTTTCAAATAGAGTTGAAGCGTTCGGATGCCTATGAGCTCGGTTCGAAGATCGCGTCATCAAGCGGCCTGCTTCGCGAATTGCATGCCGATAAATCGCCAGAAGGTGTGAGCCGATATGAGAACATTCAGGAATTGCTCAATGGATTGAAGGAATTTGTAGAAGACGTTCCGGGAGAAGACGAAGTGATAACCGAACCGGAACCTAAAACATTGGACCGGTTTACTGCCGACATTGCTCTGCTTACAGACGCGGACACAAAAAATGACCCTGACGAGATGAACAAGGTCTCGCTCATGACCGTGCACGCCTCAAAAGGATTGGAATTCCCATATGTTTACATCGTTGGGTTGGAAGAGAACCTGTTCCCGTCACAGCTTTCATTGAGTTCGCGTAGCGATCTGGAGGAAGAGCGCAGACTTTTCTACGTGGCACTGACACGCGCAGAAAAAAGAGTGAACTTGAGCTATGCGGTCAGTCGTTTTCGTTGGGGAAGCTTGGTTCACAGCGAACCAAGTCGTTTTATTGACGAAATCCCAGAAAAACATTTGAACGTAACGAGTTCAAAACCAGTCTCCAATGAAAATTCCTTAACTTCACCCAGTTGGAAACAAAGGGATTTCAAACGACCTTTGACACCCAGATCAGGAAGTGGACATAAAGCAACAATGAGAGAACGTAACCTCACCAAATACGATGACAGTCGAAACCCCGGAACCCTTGACACGGGCGATGGGACAAGCGACCACGTAAGTCGCATAATGATAGGTACAGAAGTTATCCATGATAAATTCGGAAAAGGTGAAGTAGTTGCCTTGGAAGGAGAAATGCCGAATGTGAAAGCCACCGTGGCTTTTCAAGGTGCTGGGAACAAACAGCTGCTTTTGAAGTTTGCAAAACTCCGAATTGTAGGCAAGGCCAAGCAATGAATCAAGTGCCAACCTCTGAGGAAGAGGAATTCGAAGACCTCATATCATTACACCAGACCAAAGGAATTGAAGAGGAGATTCCTAAGGTAGCGGATAAAAAAAAGAGTGTTCAATGGATGGAGCTTATCGGTTCATCATTACTCTTTGCCTCTGCATATCTTATTCTTTATATTTTCTATGATTTTGTAACGGCATTGGCCTCAGCCCATTTCGACATGGAGCCAACGCTGCGGTATGATACCATTATATATGGTAAAAGTGGCGACCATTGGTATCCTCACGCTGTAAAAAGAGCTTTTAGCGTTGGAGCTGTTGCCATTGGAGCGGTCGGGGTTGGTTCTTACCTACTATTTCTGGTCTTCCGAAAGTCCTTCATTTTCGTGCGTCTTTTCCTGCTTTGGGGCAGCATTATCTCGTTCACAATTCTTGCTCAGAGGATGATGAGTGTGCCGTTTGCCGGCAACTTTGAGTACAGGGAGTTGGATTCGATCGGTTTCGAGTTGGCCATATTCACCTCCTACATGTACTACAAACCAAGCACCGAATGGGCTATCGGTTTCTTAGGTTTTCTGCTCGTGATAAGCATCGGAATTTTCTACGCAAAGCCTTTCTTGCAAACGGCCTGGTCTTCCAAACAGATCGGCTCTGAAGCCGAACGCTACCGTTTTCTAAGACAACAGGTACTCATTCCTGTGATTTTTGGAAGTACGATTGTCACAATTGTGGTTTTTCCCATAAACCTAATTCCGAACTCGATTTCCTTTGTAGCTGCCATCATCTGTCTGTTGGTCATGATCATTCATGCCATGTTGATGGGATCTTTCAAGATTCCACGTCAGAAGACATGGGAACGCTGGCCAATTGTTCCAACAATTGTTTTCATTCTGGTCATCGTCATGATCAAAACAGTCCTCACAACGGGAATTTCCATTCCAAACCCGGACATTTATCAGTTTATTCAGCCTTCTTTACATAGTCAGTGACTTCATTAAAGAGTCAGTGAGTATTGAAGTGCAAAACTCCTTGGAGCCTCCATAATGGCAGGACGGAGTGAGTAGAACTCGTTCATGAAGTTTTTGGTGATGAATCCGAAAGTCGAACTCTTGGAAACCTTGAACAGAAGGCGAGCATTCATGATCCAAACACCGTTGGTATGGGCTTCCCGATACTCTGCAACCCCGGGAAGAAATGCATTGAACGAATCATCGATCCGATTGATAGAGCTGTAGTATTGGCAACTGTAACCCACTGTGAACTTCCAAACATCGAACTCAATATCTGACTTGAAAACATGTGTTGTCCGGTATTTGAGAATGCTTAAGGTCTGCGTCAGCGAATCGGAGTGTTTGATACTGGAGAAGAAATTTCTCATATAAACTCCCACATTCTGCTGTGTGGTATCAGCCTGGAGGTCGGCCGGATAATTGAACGTATATCCGAGATACACTCTTACTGGAATAGGACCGAGTTTCCCCTCTCCTGTAAGGCCGAATTCTACACCTGCCACCCGAGCTTTGGTAACATTGAATGGCTTGAAGGCAATGATCGGATCTGGTTCTCCATCATCAAACAGACCAAATCTGTACTCTACCATGTTCTTGAATTCTGTCCAGAAAAGAGCAAAATCAAAATATCCTCTCCAACCCGATACTTTGAACCCTTGCTTCAATCCTAACTCTGCAGACCAACCGGATTCTGCCACAAGATCGTGATTGGGAAGTATCTTGATCGGCCCCAAACTGGCGCTGATGAACTTCTCTCCAATGCTTGGAAAACGGAACGATTGTCCGAATGACATCCTAATATTGGTAGCCTTTGCCACCTTGAAATTGGCTCCTGCCCGCACGATCGGCTTACTCGTCTGCTTGCGCAGGCCAATGACATTGTTCCATTCGTCCCGAACTCCGACCAGAAGCGAGATTCGATCGAGAAACCGTTTCTCAACCTGTGCATAGACAGACGGATTGTGCGTGAGTAAGGTACCTTGGTCCTGATAGAGTATGCTGTAGGACCAAATGTGCTGGTATTGCACTCCTGCCGTAACCGTGAATTTGTGCTTGAACTCATTCTGAAAGCGATAATCGAAATACATCACATTTGATACGGATGGGTCTTCCCAATCCACATCCCTTCTCTCAACGCGGTAATACCGAGACCTCAAAGTATGGATCCCGAATTTGCCTGCCGAGTATTGAATCCAAGGATCTACGTTCACAAAAAGATATTTGTCCTCAGATGAAGTACCGTCCAACGGCTTGTATGCACCGTCCGTGTTGTTTGCCCAAAGCGTGAAACGCCCGGACTGCTGATACTGTACAGACCCATTCAATCCATAGCTCAAACCTTTGACCTTTACGGATTGCACTCTGGTCTTCCAATTACCACGGATCTCTTGGCGTTGCCCTCTTTGCAGATAACTCAGATCGGAGCCGGCATGCGCCCCAATGACCAGATCCACGTTCTTTATCTTTCTTCTGTGGGAGAAGAACGCCCCAGTGAAAAGAGGGCTTGAAGACTTGTCCCACCACCTGGCGTCCTTCTGGCCGGGATTGCCATAAATCCCGGAATAGATCCGGAATTTTGTCTCTGGTTTATCTGTTGCCCAACCCGTTCTTACGTGGATCACACCGTTCATCGCACCCGATCCATAAAGCACACTCGATGCGCCTTTCACCACCTCAATTTGATCTACGATCTCCATCGGTATGGCATTCCATTGAATATCCTTCAGGTCTCCGGTAAGCAATGGTATGTTGTCCGTCACCATCTGAACACGGCTACCTACGCCATAACTATAGCCTCCACCGCCCCTAATGGATGCCTGTCCGTCCATAATGGTAACACCGGGAACCTTGGCAACAGCAGCTTTCAGGTCGGGTGCCGCGGTATTCTCCATCAGATAATCTTTGACCACGTCAATGGTCACCATCTCATCGCTCACCTTCTTCTCAAATGCACTTCCCGTAACCACTACAAGATCCAGCGCGGTACTGCCGGTTGACATCTTTACATTATGAACAACCGTCTCCCCAGCCTTTAGATTGAACTCTTTTGTTATTGGTTCATAACCGATAAACTTATATGTGACCTTGTGTTTTCCAGGGGTGAGTTTCAAGGTATAAGCACCATCCAGATCGGAAGATGCACCCACGTTGTCCTGACTGAAGATGTTGACACCGGTCAGCAGTTCACCGTTCGACTCGTCTGTGATCTTTCCAGTAATGGTCTGGGCAAAAGCACTTGGTGCAACCAATAGGGTTGCCATCAGAAATAACCGACCAAGCAAATTCATTTCAGTTCAGAGTTAAATGGATTTCGGCCGCAAGTTATACAACCCTCAAAAAGACCATGTTGACCAATTCGAGTTTTTATACCTCCCAGATGTTAATATAGTGGTCCCTTAGACACAATAAGGACAACATTTGCCGTTTGAAAAAAAATGTAGCTTTGCACGCAACCTGAACTAAGACCATTTATCACGCACGCACTAAATGAACAATCTCGGCAAAAACATTGGTGATTTCATTTTCCCGGCACTACTCATTATCAGCGGTTCGCTTATTGATTTCTACTCCATTTTTGGAGGACAGAATGGGTTTTGGCTTCTTGGCGGAACACTGATTCTGGCAATCGGAATCTTTTCGGTTTTGATGAAGCTTGGAATGTTGAGCGGAGGCATCCAGAAGGTGCTCGTATTTGTTTTTCTGCCGTTGGCAGTTGTAACTGCTTACTTCGCTTATCGTTCCATTCAAGCTCCCATAGAGTTCGAGCAATTGAAGAAAAAGCGTTATGCCAAGGTGGAGGAGAAGCTGAAAACCATTCGCGATTGGCAGTTGGCCTATAAAGCGGTTTACAGAAAGTATACGCCAAGTTTCGACACACTTATCACGTTTGTCAACACGGATTCGTTCCCGGTCATCAAGGCGTTCGGAACAGTTCCTGATTCTCTCACGGAGCAACAGGCCGTGGACCTTGGAATCGTTACCAGAGATACGGTTCACGTCAGTGTTCGTGATTCGCTTTTCAAAATGGGCGGTGACATTAACGATGTGAAGTTGATTCCTTTCAGCAAGAATCAAGAATTTAGAATGGACGCGAACATGATCGAGAAGAATCAGGTACAGGTCCCTGTATTTGAGGCAGAAGCCTTGAACATGTATATTTTTGATGGTATTGAACCGGAATACTACGACCCACAAAAAGGTCTTAAAGTTGGTTCCATGGAAGAGCCATCAACCAGCGGAAACTGGGAATAATCGTTGGCTTCTTTGATAAGAAAGGAGTTCCATCTGAAGGCTGATAACGAGCAAGAGGCGACCAATGGTCGCCTTTCCTCTTTTATAGATGTATCGCGAAGCGGTGTTCAACTTCTGAAAGTCAACACCAGTTTCAAGGCTATTGAGTTCATATCATGGAACTTCCCGTATTCATCAACAGATTCGGTTTGGGCCGAACGAGTTGCTGAGGTTTTGAAGAGCGATGAGTTTAGCAAAGCTGCCTCAACCAGGTTCTCCATCGCAGATAATCAAGTAGTGATTGTTCCCGAAACACTTTTCTCTGAAAACGAGAAAGAGAAGTATTTCAATTTCCTGTTTGATGACTCGGATGAATCCGAAATCGTCACCCAGAAGCTGACCAACACAGACGCTGTTGGGCTTTTCAGAATTCCAAAATCTGTGAAAGAGGTTTTCAAAGAATCAGTTGGTTCTTCATTCCTTACTTGGGCGGATTCCATTCTTGGGAACAGTTCAGGAACAAAAGCATATTTGATCTTGGATGAGAAACGGTTTTCGCTTAATGTGTTGAAAGATGGAAAACTACTCTTCTCCAATTGTTTCCAATTCTCGAAAGCGGATGATGTCCTTTATTTCCTGATGGCAACATTGGAATCGCTGAGTATTCTTCATTCAGAGATTGAATTATTGTTGGGAGGTTCAGTTGAGAAAGGTGATGACACCTTCAAGGTGCTGTCGCGATTCATATCAAAGATCTCGTTTATCAAACGGCCGAAGAATCTGACCTACAGTTATTCGTTCAGTCAGATGGCCGAGCATCGGTTTCCGTTCATATTTACTGCCGCATGCGCATAATCAGCGGACAATACCGAGGACGGAACATTCATCCGCCCAAGAACCTGCCAGTTCGACCAACCACCGACAAGGCCAAGGAAGGTCTCTTCAACATCTTGAACAACTTGCTCGATTTCGAAGACCTCAACGTACTTGACCTTTTTTGCGGCACAGGAAACATCAGTTTGGAATTCGCCAGTCGTGGAGCGGCTACCGTAACTTCGGTTGATGCCAGTCCGAAATGTGTTGGTTTCGTCAAATCAACCTTTGACCTTCTGGGTTACAAAACCGCCACCACCTACAAAAGCGATGCGTTGCGTTTCGCACAGTCAACCAGTCAGAAATGGGATGTGATCTTTGCCGATCCGCCTTACACTTACCCGCATTACCCTGAGTTTGTCACCGCCATTTTGGAGAACAAACTCTTAGCGGAAGACGGCCTTCTTATCGTAGAACACCCAGCTGAGGTTGACCTCAGCTCCTTCCCTGCCCTCACGCAAACGCGCAAGTACGGCCGGGTTCATTTCAGCTTCTTCGAGAACATGAAATAGCCACTGATTCTCAGATTTTCACAGATCAAACACAGAAAATTCATCTGAGAAATCAGTGTCAATCAGTGCATCTGTGGCTAAAAAAGTGTATACTGCTTGTTCCTTCAACTTTATCGAGAGCATGAAATAGCCACAGAAACGCAGAAGACACAGAGGTTTTCACAAAAAACTCTGTGCAATCTGTGAAAATCTGTGTCTCTGTGGCTAAAAAAGTCCTTCAGGACTAAAACCTCAGGAAGAAATCCTTCGTCAATTCCCTGTATTCCTCAGAATAATCGTGGCGTTCGTTCGATTGCGCTATACAGAAATCGCGCCTGTTCGGCTTATCCAATTCTGTGTGCGTGAAATTCACCATTAACCGTATTTCTGGATAATCAGGTTGCGGGAACACATCCAGAACTTCTTTCGGGTAAAACCCTTGCGACTTGGCCGCGCTGCAGAACGTATCGTATTCCGTTTTTGGGAAGATTACCGCAAAGCGTCCGTCTGTTTTCAGCAATTGCTTTACGTGATGAAAAAGGTCGGCAGGTTTCAGACTCACTGTGTGTTTTGCCAAATGCAGCGATTGATCCTTAGGAGCCTGCGCATTTGAGAAGAACGGAGGATTACAAACCACCAGATCGTACTTCTTTCCGTGCTTTACGAATTCGGCAACATCTTCATTATAAACGGTGATGTCCGTGAATGGCGAATGAGCCACATTGCGCTTGGCCTGGTCAGCCGCGATCGGATTGATCTCAATCGCATCCATTTTCACTCGGGCGCGCTGCGCAATCATCAGCGAGATCAACCCAGTTCCTGTTCCAATATCAAGAACATGCTCGCCATCATTCACAGGTGCCCAAGCTCCGAGGAGCACACCATCGGTTCCTACTTTGAAACCGCCTGCCGAATGATAAACCCTGAATTTTTTGAACTGAAAAAACGGTTCAGCCATTGATGTACAGATCGATCAGGCCATCGGGTGCCTCCACGCTGATGACCTTCTTTTCAACTTCCACTTCCTTTACTATTTCCTCCACCCAAGGTATCAGAATCGTCTTGTCTTCGTAAGCCACTTCCAAGATCGGATGCTGTGGCGTATCCATGAATCCCGAAACAGTGCCGATGTTTCCCTTCTCGGCATCGATCACCGTAAAGCCGATCAACTCCTCAGAAGTATCGGGCGTTCCATCTTCAAAACGCTCCAACTCCAAAAGAATCTCGCTACCTACGAGTTTCTCAGCTTGCTCCAACGTGTTCACGTCTTCCACTTTCAGCACCATGCGGTCGCTGGAACTGGCCGAACATTCTTGCACAAAAAAAGGAACCGGCCCACCCTGTAATCGGATGAAGACCGGTTCGCCTTCTTCAATGTCTGGAACGCCTGTAGCGTGAACGTTTACTTTAAAAGCACCATTCAGTCCGTGAGACCTGACAACGGTTCCAAGGACCTTCAGATCCTTCACGCTTACTCAGCTGGCTTCTCTTCTTCAGAAGCTTCTTCCGCTGGTGCAGCCTCTTCAGCCGCAGGAGCCTCAGCTTCTGCAACCGGAGCCTCCTCAGCAGCTTCAGCAGCTACTTCTTCACCTTCGGCAGCCTCGGCAGTTGCCTCAACTTCTTCCGCAAGCGGAGAGTTCTTGGCAGCCACTTTCGCAGCAATTTCCTCGTTCTTCGCAGCTTCAGCTTTCAGAGCGTCAGCTTTCGCTTTCTCCTGAGCCTTCACAATAGAGTCAGCCCCTTGCTGAATGCGCGAAGTCTTATCGTTCATCCATTTCTCAAAACGGGCATCCGCTTCTTCCTGCGAAAAAGCACCTTTCTTGACACCACCTTGTAGGTGTTTCTTGTACAATACCCCTTTGTATGAAAGGATGGCACGGCAAGTATCGGTAGGCTGAGCTCCGTTCTCCAACCACTTCACAGCGCTATCGAAATCGATGTCGATAGTTGCTGGTTGCGTGTTCGGATTGTAAACTCCCAACTTCTCAATGAACTTCCCATCCCGTGGGGCACGCGAATCGGCTGCTACGATGTGAAAAAACGCATAACCTTTTCTTCCATGTCTCTGCAATCTGATTTTAGTTGGCATGTAGACGAATTAAATGTTTAAAAATTTGGGGCTGCAAATATGCGACTTTCCTTTCAATATAAAAACACCTATTTCCAATTCATTTTCAAGCACTTGAGCACATGCGGGTTCAGTGGACTCATCGTTTCTACTTGCATTTGTGTCAATGTCATTTTCAACTAAACTTTGGTGCTTTTCTCAGAATAACATTTTTCATTAAATCTCAATCTGATTCCCCCGCAGTTTGCCACTACGTAAATAGTTTATGGTCTGATGATGTTGGTTTGATGTGGACTTAAAACCAACAAGGATGAATTTACTGCATTTTATTGAAGAACTCCCGACCGAGCGAAGCTGCGGTGAGCACTT
>WGMW01000064.1 GCA_016124845.1 Flavobacteriales bacterium | reverse complement strand
TCAACTGGAAGCTGGTGAACAGCTTCTCCGAATACTTCTTCTTGCCTTGCATCTACCGAAGGTCGGACCGACCGCGCAAAAAGTCAAGATCATGGAAAACTGAGTTTTCAACAGGTATATTTGGGTTGTGCAACGGGCACCATTGTTGTGCAACGTTTTTCATTTTCTTTCAATCTACCATAGGCTTGTAATCATTCATTTACTTTCCTTCCATGGTTGTACAGTTCCTCCCTTATTATTTCCCCATTCTCATTCCAGCGCTTCCAATGTCCTTGTCGATTTGATTTGTTTATACCTGTAACTGGTTGAGACCTAACAACTCCGTCACCGTCTTGAAAAATCAAAGTGTCATGGCTTACTATGGTAATTTCATCAGCTGCATTAAGACTGTACTCTGCAATCTCCTCAATCGCTCCATCGTCAAACCATCCTATGCTTGTACCGATACTCACACCACCGCTTGAAAATGCAACTCGTATAATTTGACCACTTTTATTCCATTGACGAAAAGTTCCGATTTCTTCACCATTCAATTCATAATATTCATAGGCCAGGTTTCCAGTTGGGAAAAGTCCTACATGATAAACTGAACTGCTGTCCTCGGTTAAATATTTCACGTAGGATTTGACCCCAAGACCATATCTTTCATTGAGTTCAACGAATACCAGACTGCTGTCGTTCACTTGAAGGCTGTTCTGAGCGGCACTTGCTTGGATAGCAAACAGGGCGATAAATGTGAGCAGATGTCTCATTTCAAATGTTGCACAACGTAAACTGCTATGAAAATAGGGCTTTAATTCCTTCGACCTTTCGCCCGATGCCGAACTTGGTAGAAACAACTGAGCTTGCGTACCTGTCGTCACGCCCTATTTTGATAGCAGCTGTTGGCGTGTCGTTGTTTTCTTTTCTTTCATGTCAGATACCTTCCATAATTGGTAGTTTAATCTGTAGAGTTGTTTGAAAGCTTCGCAACATTTTCTTATAATGAATTCAAATTCCTTGTCAGCTGTCCATGTAATTTTCAACTCCCCAACACTACTTGATATGTAGCGTGAATTCTCATTTGTAGCATCAAAGAAGTGCTTTCGCATTATTCGAAAGATCATGCTTTTATCCTTTTTGAACAATTGCGGGTACTTTTTACTTTGCTCATCAGAGGTGAATTCATACTGCTCATATTGAAATCCGTCAAACTCTGATAGTTCAAATAAACTTTTCCAAAATTGATCATCCATGTATGGTAGATTGACATTATGTCTAAGGTCAGATGACAAATAAATTCCGTTTTCATCAAGTCCAATCTTATAGTCACATTGAGTTTTAATTGACTTAATGATTAATTCGGGACCATAATGATGGTCGTAAAAATCACCGTACTCCCATTCATCTTTGAACTTTCCATATTCAAAAGAGTACTCAGCGATTTTGGCAAAAGCGTTGACACAATTGACAGTAACTTTCAGGTTATCGTCTGATGAGAAATCCGTTTCGGAATTGCTCATATCTATGTATTCGTTAACCTTTTCAAATATTGCATTAAACTCCGAAGAATGCTTGTCGATGATTTTATCTAGGGACTTGTCCAAAGCTTGGGAGATTACTAATCGTTGTCAGAATGGGGTTGGCTTTAACACAATACTTTTCTATTCAATAATTACTTTCTCCGCCTTGATTTGGTGACCATTCTTGTCGAAGAGTTGCAATACATATAGTCCTACTGGCAAGTCAGCCACAAATATTTTGTTGCTAAGGTTAGATGTTGCCGCAACTTGACCAAGGGCGTTGACCAGTTTTATGTGTGCAGGATTGTAGCCAGTTATGCTTATTTCAGTCCGAGCAGGATTAGGATATGCAGTGAAATGAGATGATAACGCTGGGTCAGTATTGTCGATGTCTGTTATTACATTCTCACTTTTCCAAACAGAACCGCCCATCGTGCCAGCATATATATTTGAACCAGCTAAGGCTAAAGAACGAACATCTGTTGTCGTAAGATTTGTATTTATCTGAGACCAACTTGTACCATTATTTGTTGTTAGATAAACACCTGTGGAATTTCCCGCCCAAACATTTCCACCGCTTACGAGGAGTGATTTAATACCTGTTCCAGAAATAGTATTTGCCGTGCCTGTCCAAGTTGTACCATTATTGGTTGACAGAAACACCCTGCCGTAAATTCCCGCATAAATATTGTTGCCATCGTTGGCAAGTGAACTGACATTAAAGTTGGTTAAACCTGTGCTTACACCTGTCCATGATGAACCGCTATTAGTTGACAAATAGACACCGTTGCCACCAGTCCCTGCAAATATGTTTGTCCCGACTATTGTTAAGGCAGTAATGGTCATGCTCCCTAAACCATTATTAACGGCAGTCCAAGAATTACCATTGTTGACAGACTTAAATATTCCATTGTTTTGTGTGCCAGCATAAATGGTTGTGCCACTAATAGCAAAAGAGGAAACCGAAGGACTAGTTAATCCAGTATTGATCGCAGACCAAGACGAACCATTATTCGTGGATAAATATGCGCCATGTCCAACAGTTCCAACGTAGATATTTGAACCATGAATTGCTATGGCATTTATCGAAAAATCCCCTAATCCATTATTTATTTTGACCCAAGTAGAGCCTTCATTATTTGATAAATAGACACCATTATTTATAGTTCCTGCGAAAATATTTACCCCGTCAGTTGCCAATGATAGAACGTATGTATTTGTGAAGCCTTCATTCACAGCAGTCCAAGAAGATGCGTTATTGACTGATAAGAAAACACCACCGTAATTAGTGCCAGCAAAAAGGTTTATTCCGTCAGTTGCTAATGAGTAAACAGACAAATTGGTCAGTCCAGTATTAACATCTGTCCAAGAAGCACCATTGTCTGAGGACAAGAACACGCCATCATCTTGTGTTCCAGCAAAGACATTTGAGCCGCTTATTGCTAGTGACCTAATACTAGCAGACAAGCCGTTATTCAACGCAGTCCAGTTTGCGCCACCATTGGTAGACCCAAAAACACCACTTGTAGTTCCAACATAAAGGTTTGAACCATCTGTGGCAATTGATTTAACGCTTGGGTTTAAAAGACCAGTATTTACTGCTGTCCACGAAGCACCACTATTTGAAGAAGCAAATATGCCACCTGATGTTCCGACATAGATATTCGTTCCATCTGTTGCCAAAGAGGTAGTATAATTACTTGTCAATCCGCTATTGACAGCCGTCCAAGAACTACCATTATTGTTTGTCTTGAATACTCCAGCATTTGTACTGGCATATATAGTTGAACCATTGACCAGTAATGAGGAAACGTAAGCGTTCGTTAGACCATTATTAACAGGCGACCAAGACAATCCATTGTTGGTTGATAAAAAGACACCTCCATTCCATGTGCCAGCATAAATGTTTGATCCATTTACGACTATTGAACGGATGTCGTAATTGGTTAAACCATCGTTAATTCTTGACCACGATGAGCCATTGTCCATTGATAAAAATACTCCACCATTACTAGTTCCTGCATAAATGTCTGTTCCATCTATAAGCATGGTCTGAACAACACCGCTATACGGACCATTTGTTTCAATCCACTGTCCGTTCGCATTTACGATAGATAATAAGCTAACCACTACGGTAAGAAGTGATAAAATTGGTTTCGTCATGTTTAGGTTCATTTTCGTGTTAGATGATGTCAAGGTTGATTTCATGGATGTTCTGTCAGGTTGCGCCACAATGCACGCCAACTATTGGCTAAAGATAATCAGGTATCGTTAGCCAACTCTGTGGGTAGCTGGTTTAATTGCTTGCAATATAGCTGTTTACGTCATTCAACAAGGCGGAATTCTCCAAATGCCGGCCCTGAGACTGCCGGAGGGTGATCTGCCAAAAACAATCACGCAATGCGTTTAAAGAGCCAGCCCGTACCATCGATGGTGCGGCCGTACTCGTAGCGCATGGAGTACTTCTTGGTAATGGCATAGACCACAAATCGGGGTGATGTTTTGGTCTTCCATTCCTCTTTTCCCATAAACAGCACCTCTCCTACTTGGAGCTGGAGCAGCTGCACGCGCAGCATGGTATTTCGGCCCTTTATAATGGGCAGCACTTCCGGTATCTCTTCCTGTTTAAGCTTTCTCATGGTTCAGAACAGTGTGGTGTGTTGTTTCATATACGTTTTATCCTCAGCCTATAAGTTGGACATCCTCAGTTTACTGTTGGTCTTTTACTGTTTAATGTGAGTTACCTACAGTTTATGGTGGCTCTTCTTCGGTTAAGTGTGTGTTATCTACAGTTACAGGTGGTTTTGTATCAGTTCAAGGTCGGTCATCCTCAGTTTGTAGTGGTATTTCCTCTGTTTGAAGTGTGACTTCTTCGGTCGATGTTGCTTTATCCTCAGTTCATACGCCAACAAAAAAGGGCCGGGGCCTGAGGCCGTCTGCCCTTCTTTTCAGGTGTTAGGAAGTGGTTCCGTCATTTACGGGTGCATCGTTGGTGGTACCCGATACTTCGAAGCATTCCTTGAGGCCATCGTACACCACCTGTGCGCCTGCCACGTTCTTGGTGCGGTAGCGCTCGGCATTGGCGTATTGGTCTCTGGTGAACTCGTAGGCAAAATGGCCTGCCACCATCTGCAGCTCTTCGGTACGCTCGGTGGCCTCGGTGAGTTTGGTAAGCACTTCGAACATCTGTCCGAAGGTATCGAGGTCCTTATCGGCATCGGCAAGGGAGTAGCCTATGCCGTTGAGGTTCGGGTAATCTACCGCATACTCCTTTACCGATCGGAGCACGTAGGGCAACCGCTGGTTGCTTACCGTGGAGAGGCCTTGGCGCTCCTCGTTGCTGAGGTTGAGGTTGATCTTGGAGACGATGGTGTCAATAATGACCTGTGCTCCTGCTTTCATGGCATCGACCTCCGCTTGGGTGAACTCGACACCTAATACTACTGGTACTGGCATGTTGTTTTTGTTTTGGTTAATAATTGAATTGATATAAAGCGTTTATCAGTGTCCTGCGCTGAACATGTACACCAGGCAGGCGGTGACCGTCAATGCCAGAAGCACATAGAGCAGTTTGATGATGCGGGGTTCGTCTTTCATTTGAGCTGTCGGGCGTAGCCGAATTTGGTCATCTGTTCCACATAGGAGCCCAGTCCCCAACCGGCCTGTGCCAGGTGCTTCATGGTCTCTATGTGGTGGCTGCCGGTACTACCGTGGGTGTATTCGTACACCTCTCCGTTGCGGAAGTGAACGGTGACCCCGTTCTCCTCCATCCGGTATGCCTTGATGATTGAGCTGCCGCTCAGGTTCTTATAATCCTTGAAATTCTTCGTTTCCATTGGTTCCGGGTTTTATTGGTTTCTGTTCAGAATTGAATGCCGATAACAAGAATGTCGTCCACCTGTGGCTCATCTCCCTGCCATTGGGCCAGGTATTCGTTCAGCTTCCTGTACTGTTCATCTATGGGCAGGCCGCCTACTTCTTGTAGCAGTCGCTTGAACCGCGACTTCATGATCTTTTTGCCTTTGGGCCCACCGAACTGCGAGTAATAGCCATCGGAGGTGAGGTAGATGGTGTCGCCTTCCTTAAATCTGACGCATTTCTGGGTAAAGGAATGGGTGGCCGCATGGACCACCGTATTTCCGATCGGGTTTCGGCTCCCCGGATGTTCGGTAAGACCTTCCTTGTTCACAAGAAAAAGCGGCCTTAGCGCACCTGCAAAACAAATTTGCCGTTGCTCACGGTCAATACGGCAAAGCACAAGGTCCATCCCATCGTTCACGCTTGCTCCATTATTGTTGAACAATGCCTCGTCTACATCACGGTCAAGCTCATTCAATATTTCTGCGGGCTCAGAGATTCCCTTATCAATAACGGTATGGTTCAGCATCTGGTGTCCGATCATGGACATGAGCGCTCCCGGAACACCGTGACCCGTGCAGTCTACAACGGCAATGTAATCGTAGCGGTCGTTGTGATACTGCCAGTAAAAATCGCCACTTACAATGTCTCGGGGTTTCCACAGCACAAACGACTTCGGAAAGAGTTTCCTGCACTCGTCCAGCTTGGCAAGCAATGCCTTCTGTATGAGTTGCGCGTAGTTGATGCTGTCGGTCATTTCGGCATTCTTCCGTTCCAGCTGTTCGTTTGCTTTCTGCAACTGCCGGGTGCGTTCGTTCACTCGCTCCTCCAACTCCTCGGTCAGTTTGCGGAGTTCCATTTCGGTCCGGTGCAGCACGGTAATGTCCTGCATGGTACCGAACACCTTCAACTCACCGCTTTCAGGCATTTTACCGTTGCCCTTGTATATGCTACGGATCATTTTGATGTCTCCGCGAAAAGACCGTATCTGAAATGTGGTCTCGGCTTCGGTGCTTTTACCCGAAGCAATGTCCTGTGTCACCTTGAAAGATCTCTCATATTCATCGGGAAGTATCAGTTCCATGAATGAGTGTACCGTAGGCCTGTAGGTTTTGTGATCGGCACCGCAGATGTTGTACATCTCATCGGACCAGATGATCTCTCCTGTACCAAGATGCCATTCCCAATTGCCCACCTTGGCCATGCGTTCTGCCGCTTCCAGCCTTTTCTGGCTGCGTATGAGTTCGGTGAAGGCTCTGCGTCTTTCTGCCTCGGCATGCTGACGGTCCATTACCGAGCGGATGGCATCCGGCAATCGGTTCAGGCGGTCCTTCAGTATGTAGTCATCGGCCCCGGCCTTCAGGCACTCAACGGCAATATCGTCCGGCAACGACCCTGTTACCAGTATGAAGGGAGATGGCACGCCCATTTCCCGCTTATCGCGCAATGCGGCCAACCCGTTGTAACCGCTCAATCCGTAATCCGACAGGATGATGTCGGGCTGTACATCCCTCAAGCGGTTCAGGTACTCGCGCTCGTTGCTCACATGCGCATAGTCGAAATCCAGCTCAGACTCTTGCAGCGTATTAAGGACCAGCATCAGGTCCTCCTCGCTGTCTTCGAGCATCAGTATCTGTAACTTTTTCATTTATCGGGCATTTAGAGGTTGTCATTTGCAATCGGGGTTTGTGTTCAGCAAGGCCCAATAGAACCCTACTTCGGTAACGGCTTTCACGAAATTTTCGAAGCCTACCGGCTTTACGATGTAGCTGTTTACTCCGAGCCGGTAACATTCCTTTATGTCCGGATCTTCCTTGGAACTGGTGAGCACCACAATGGGAATACACTTGGTCTGCGGGTCGCTTTTCAGGCTGCGGAGAACCTCCATACCGTTCAGTTTTGGCATTTTGAGGTCGAGCAGGATGAGGTTGGGCAGCGGAAGTCCGCTTCTGTCCGTGTATTTTCCTCGTGCGTAAACGAAGTCCAGCGCCTCCGCGCCATCCTCTACGTGGTAAAGGCTGTTGGCAAGGTTCTTTTCTTTCAAGGCGGTGAGGGTAAGCTCCGCGTCAAACGGGTTATCCTCCACCAACAGCAGTTCGGCTATCTTCTTGTTCATGATATTCGGGGTTTAAATTGGGGTTCTTGGGAAGGCTGAAATGGAAGGTGGCGCCTTTGCCAACTTCGGCCTCTGCCCAAACACGGCCTCCGTGCTTGTTCACAATGCGGTTGACAATGGCAAGACCGACACCTGTGCCTTGAAACTCGCTGGTGCTGTGCAAACGCTGGAACACACCGAACAGCTTATCGGCATACTCCATGTTGAATCCGGCACCATTGTCTTTAATGTGGTAAAGGATCTCGTTCTCGGTGTCTTCGGCCCAGATAGTGATCTCGGGGTTTTCCTTTTTGGAAGAATACTTGAACGCGTTGGAGATCAGGTTGCCCCAAACATGACGCATCAGCTGCGGATCGCATTTGGAAACGGGCAGTTTACCGAGCGTGATCTTTGTTCCACCCTCTGGATATTCCTGTTTCAGATCGCTCAAGATGTTCTCCACCACCTCCTGCATGCTTACTTGCGAATTGCGAACTTCCTTTCTGCCCGTCCGTGAGAATTCGAGAAGATCATCGATCAATTTGCCCATGGTAAGGGCGTTCGACTTGATGATTCCCAACAGGCGCTTGGCGTTGTCGTCCAGCGTTTGGGTGTACTGCTTTTCGAGCATTTCCGAAAAACCGTTGATGGCACGCAACGGTGCCCTTAGGTCGTGGCTTACCGAATAGCTGAATGATTCCAATTCTTGATTGCTGGCCTGCAACTGCGCGGTGCGCTGATCGACCATTTTCTCCAGCGACCGGTTCAGTTCGCGCAGTTCGTTCTCGGCCTTCTTCCTATCCGTCACATCGATGGAAAGTACGAACACCCCTTCTGGCACACGCTGAACGCTGAGCTCAAACCAGGCGCTGGTTCCGTCAGGATATTGAAAATGGTTCTCAATATGATGATTGGTCCCTTCCGGTTGCCCCATCGATTTCTCGATCAACTTGAAAACCTCGGTCTGCTCAATACCGGGGTAGCATTCCATCATGGTGCGGCCAACCATTTCTTCCCGACCATATTTGCCATGCTTCAACACCGCATCGTTCAGGTACACATATCGAAATTCCTTATCGATCATCTGCGCCCCTTCCATCATGTTGTCGAGTGTATAGCGGAACCTTGCCTCGCTGTCGGCCAGTTGCTGAGAGGTGTCTTTCAGATCGGTGAGGTCCGATCGGATAGCCATGTACTTTACGGGCTTTCCCTCCTCATTTAAAAACGGAATGATGGTGGTATCGACCCAATAATAACCGCCTTTCTTGCTCTTATTGCGGATAATGCCACGCCACACTTTGCCGCTGGCAATGGTTCGCCACAGGTCGCGCATAAACTCCTTGGGATGATGTCCGCTGTTGATGACCCTGTGATCCCGACCCAGCAATTCCTCTTCGGCATAACCTGAGATGCGACAGAAATTGTCATTGACATGAAGAATGATCCCTTTCTGATCCGTGATTGCCACAATGGTGCCTTGATCCAATGCATACTTGTAGTCGGTCAGCTCTTTCAGTTTCAGTTCCAACATGCGGGTCTGCCGTTCCAGGGCAACGGTTCTGGATCTCACCTGGGCTTCCAGATCCGTGTTCAACTCCGCCAGTTTATCAGCGTATTCTTTCAGTTTCAGGTCATGCTGATTGGCGTAGGCAGCAACTCTCCAGATGATCAGGCAGAAAATAATGATGATCACCACCACCAAAAGCATAAGACCGAACACACTTGAATAGATTCCTTGTCGTTCTCCATACAATCGGATGGCACCAAGCCCAATGGGAAGCAGAATTGCCAACGGCAACAACCATCGTGCGATAAGACCACCTGTGCCTTTGCTCAAAATAGTGGAGACCAGCGGCCCGTCCTTTCCAAAGGCCAGAATGGCAACGCCAAGCAACACAAACCCCACGGCCGTGTGTACCGCCATGGGGAAGTGTTTGAGCACTCCGTAAAACTCAGGGACCCGATACCCGTAACCGATGAGCGAGAGTGTTCCGAGAACCGTGGCCAGCAGTGCCAAGAGTTCTGGCAGTCTTCCCTTTTTGGACTGCGGATAATAGAGCATGGCTCCGCTGGAAAGCACAAAGGCGATTGCGGTATTCGGTGCCATCCGGTTGTTCAGCCCACGGTACATGTCAAAATCGAGTTTTGACGCAAACAGGATCCTGTCGATGGAGAATGAACTGTCCATTATCCACAGAACCAACTTAATGGCACAGATAACGAATGCAACTCCAACAGACCATCGTGCCAGTGCCGATGGATGACGTAGGACACCGATGGCGCACAGCATAAAGCAGAGTGCGGTGGTAGGGTTCATTGCTACCGAACCGGGAATAGGACGCAGCAGAATTTCGACATCCAAGAGCCAACCGACAAGCACCGAGGCTCCGAGCACAAAGGCAAGCCAACCAGTAAAAATACTGGTTAACCGAAGCCTGTCGGAAGATTGATATGTCTCGGATAGTTCCATTTCCGAACAAGTGTTACACTCATGATCACCTGGTTTCCTGACCAATAATGGCCATTGAAATTACTCAAATACAACAACGAATCAAATACGACAGATCGCCTTTCCCATCGAAATCAATAGAATCTGTTGATCATCAAACTACTCAATTCTGATCCTTCTTATAAGATCCGCAATGTCCGACCCTTCAAGACGATGATGGTCCACCAGCTTCTGCCAGTGCTCCGGGTCATTTCTCTTCAGCCAACGAAACCACTCCTGTGGCGTTCTATCTCCGATAGAGAGCAAGCAGCACGTACAAACCGTTTGTCTCTCCGTTGTTGGCCCTACAGCTATCATATATTTCGTGGGGTTTGGTTTCTCTGAACTCCCACAGAATACACAGTTCCTTTCCTTGGGCATGCTCTGATTTCTTTCTATAGTAGATGCATTTGGTTTCGATATGGTAACAGTCGTTTGTCTGATCATTATTGCCGTCTATCCAACTTCTCAGTTCAACACCAAGGGTTCTTGCCAAGAATTCGGTTTCTCTTGGTACGCTTCCATGATACTTATCACGCTAACGTCTTTGGGAAGCCTGTAAGGTGGAAACAACAATTGTTCGTACATCAGTAACACCTTGGCATTCCTACCGTTCATCCGCTGCAAATAAACCTGCTGTAGGTGCTGGGCCAGTTGAATATCCTGTCTGTTCACATAGGTACTCTCCATCTTAACCGCCATAATAGGTGGCTGTCCCTTGCAAAACAGCACCACATCAATGCCGATTCCATCCAACCGCTTACCAAACAGTCTCCTCCATCCTTGGCTCTCTGGATGGATCATCTCCAAAGCGACCTTAATTGCCAACGGATCCATCTCACGAGCCATATGAGTAGCAGCTATTGGTACATGTTCCGCTTGAACTCTCGCAAGGGCATTCGATGGTCACATAATTCCCTCCGGTTGAATTGACCAGACGGACAGGGCAGGTGTTGAGGACGTAATTGTTGTATATCCCCTCATCGCCAACGTTGTTAGACCCAATAAATTTATTGGCCCCACTGGCCTCTTCAACCCACATGGCCGCTTGGCGATTCCCGAAATCAACCGTTTTACTGAACACGCCATTGTCATTGAGGGTTCCAACGCAGAAATCATTCCCCGAACACATGAAGGCCAAACCTCCATCGTATGCTTTGCTGTATACCGTCTGACCCGTTGATGTCAGCTTGATCGTGATGGTTGTTTTTGTAAAGCTCACTTCATGCGTACTGAGCGCATAGGAACTCGCTGTAGTAAAAGTGTAATTGGGCATATCTTAATTTGTTTTCATCAAAGGAATGCTGTAAAACACATTTTTTCCAGCAAACTTTATTCATATATTTCAACGAGTTTACATTTTTGAACTTGAAAACAGACCATTTACATGCTTTCATAAACTCACTTGACGAAGGTCAAAAACGTTACTGCAAAAGCAAATTAAAGCAGGACGCAAGCGCGGTAAAACGAGGCTACTTGGCCATGTTCAGTGCTTTGCAGGCGAGACGACAAGACCCCAATAAAAAGCTGAAACACGCTCTGAACAAATACCCGATTTCGAAAAACCTTGCGGTGGAAAAGTTCAGACTGTACGAAGTGCTTGTCATGTACGTGAAAGAACTGAACACTGCAAGGGGTAAAATGACCATGCAGAGAAAAAAGCTTGAAGAGGCTGAGGTGTTGTTTGACATGGGGTTGCGCGTTGAGGCTGCAGAAGTAGCCGAAAAGGGAATAGAGAAAGCAGTGGAAATGGAGGATCTTCACTTAGAAGTTCTACTGCGAGATCTGCTTAGAAGAGTGTTAAAGAGTATGAATCAGTCAAAACTGGTTAACAAACGTACTGAGAACGAATACCTGTTGGTAATGGCCAGCAAAAAACTGGCTACGTTGATGCGGTATAACCAGATCAACGACCGCATGTTCGACTACATGCGCAGCTACCGAGTGACTGACAGCGATGCTGTCAAAAGAGGGATTGAAGAATTGGTTAATTTACCTGAGATGAAGGATGTCAACATGGCTGATTCACTTCCTTCCCAAACCCGTTACCATACAAGTTGGGAACACTATTACGGACAGTTGAATGACTTCGAAAAAAGCAATGAACATAGCCGATGGTTATTGAAACTATGGGAAAAGAAACCAGAACGTATTCAGGCTGACCCCTCTGAATATAGAACCGCGATGACCAACCTTATCGGTAAACTTTCAATGTTGGGACATACGGAAGAGGCTGCTCAGCTGTTGAGTAAACTTCAGAAATTATCTGTCAAAGGTCGGAAAGAGGAAACAAGCCATTTTGTTGGGGTAGAAATTCAGTATCAGCTTTTCTATTTGAATCAAGGTCAACTTCAAAAAGCCCTCGAACGCGAAAGCATTATACTGGAAGGGCTGAAGAAATTCCAAAAATCCATTTCAAACAGTAACAGACTCACCCTTATATACAATCTGGGAATCAATTATTTACTGTTGGACAAAGACAAGAAAGCCATTCACTATTTCGATCGCATCCGTCAACTTGGCAGCCTTCCAGAGCGCCAAGACCTACAAGGGGTGGCGCGTTTGCTTAGGCTTCTGCTCATGTCGAACAAAAGAAGTGAACTGAATTTCGAACATTACCTGAGAAACAGTCAACGGTTTTTCAGCAAAAATCACCGAGGGTATGATCTTGAAATTCTTGTCCACGATTGGCTGCTCAGACATGAAAAAGTTTCAATCAATAATGTGAGTCGATCTCTTGCAGAGTTTGTTGAACTCCTCAAGCCATTTGTGGACGGCAACACACTGGGAGCGGAAGAAATGTGGCTTTGGGCCAAGGCACGGGCCGAGGGGAAAAGTACTGAGCAGGTCTTTCTGGAACATTTGGGAAAGGCGTAAAAAAAGGGGCATTTAGCCCCTTTTTCATTTACTCTACCACTTACTACGGCCAAATGCCGAGATTCTGATAACTCGTGGCCACTTTATCGATCGCCTCTACAAATGCAGCGGTACGAAGGTCATTGATGCCCTCCGTAGAGGCCATCCGGTTGCGAATATTGTCATACGCATTGATCATGGTCTCCTCCAATCCAGAATACACAAGGTCGCGCTCGTCAGCACCACGATTGATCAGGCTGATGGAGTCATCACTGACTTTTGACCCACTTGCCCCCTCGATCGCGTCAAGGATATTGCGGTTCATAGTGGCGCGATAACGTTTTTCCATCCGCCCGAAACGGACGTGCGATAGGTTCTTCAACCATTCGAAATAGGAAACACTCACACCTCCGGCATTGATGAAAATATCAGGAATAAGGAGTACACCTTTTTTCAGAAGTACCTGTTCAGCCTCTGGAGTAACTGGACCGTTTGCGGCTTCTGCCAATATCTTACACTTGATGTTCTGACAATTGTCGCTATTGATCTGGTTCTCCAGCGCAGCTGGAACCAAGATATCGCACTCGACCTCTAAAGCAGCACCGGGACCTCCAATTTCTTTGGACCCTGGAAATCCAACAACTCCGTTGTTCTCGTTCTTATATGCTAAGAGCTCATCTGGATCGATGCCGTCCTCTGAGTAAATGGAACCATCCCATTCTGCAACAGCAATGATCTTGGCACCTCCTTCATGAAAAAATTTGGCAGCCCAGTAGCCTACGTTACCCATACCTTGAATGGCAATGCGCTTGCCTTCAAGACCTACATCAAGCCCTAAGCGGTCCATATCCTCCTTATAGGTGCAGGCATGTCGCACGCCATAGAAAACCCCAAGACCCGTTGCCTCTCTACGTCCAGCAATTCCACCATGACTGATCGGTTTTCCGGTAACACAGGCAATGGCGTTCAATTCTGTGGGATAGAATGTGGTATAGGTATCAACCATCCATGCCATTTCTCTCTCCCCACTTCCGTAATCGGGAGCCGGAACATCAATTCCCGGGCCGAGGAAGTTCTTTTTGATAAGTTCGGTCGTATAACGTCTTGTGATCCGTTCGAGCATGGGAGTACTCGTCAATCTCGGACTTACTTTGATGCCACCTTTCGCTCCTCCGAACGGAACATCCACAAGCGCACATTTGTAGGTCATCAGCGCAGCCAAGGCCATCACCTCATCCTGTTCCACGTGAATACTGTATCGGATACCTCCTTTTGTTGGTTGCCTGTGATGGCTGTGTTCTACCCGATACGCCTCGATCACTTCTAACTTACCCTCATCATTTCTTACTGGAAAACGCATCCGATAAACGCTGTTGCAATATTTGATCTGCTCCAGTAGTGCCGGATCGTGATCGAGAAATTCTGCCGCGTGATCGAAATACTTCAGTACATCACCAAAAAAGCTGTGTTCCCGTTTTTCGGTCAGCTTCTCAATTGTTCTTTTCCTTGTCTTAGCCATTTGTCCTTTTGTTTGGTAACGGCCGTAAAGGTTAAAAAATTTACTGTCCGCCTATTTGACCACCATCAGAATAATTGCCCAATTGTTTTAAGGATGACCCAATGGAAACTTCTACAATTACAGAACTGAACCTTGCAGAAAAGGCTCACCGAACATGCCGATGAGCCTTTGGTGTGGATCGGTATTGAAAGATCAGAAATTGATGGTCAGCTGAATCTGCGTGGTGCGAGGCGGATTGACCTTGAGCGGACGCAACGCATAAATGCGATTGGCCACGTTCTTCATGATCACAGCGATCTTCACCTGCTCGGTAAGTTCTAAGGAAGCGCGAAGGTCGAACACATGGTCTCCCTTGTTATGATCTTGTCTGAACTGAACTGCGCCCCATTTGAACAATGGATCGACCGCGTAGAAGATCTGATCGACATTTCGCATAAAGCTGTAATAGCGGTATGTGACCCCGAAAGCAAGATCATATTTCTTCTTGACCTTAAATACGAACTCAATATCGGCATTCACCAAATGTTCGAAGCGATATTTCAGTACCGGGTTTTTCATGTAGGCCGCAGAATCAGCCGCAGTACTCGAAGAATTCAACAAAGAAGTAGAACTTGCCTGGGTAAGCTCCTTTCCAGAATTGTCAACGGCATATACGTAATTCGGATTTACCGTTTCCGGCCGCGAATAGGTATAGCCGACAAGTACGTTCATGCCGAACCAACTGGTAAACTGGCCATTCCCCATAATGGATGCATCTACACCGTAAACACGAGCATCACCGGTATTCAGACTTCTAAAGGCAAGACCGTAGAACGGAGGTCCCGGATTCGGGTTGAACTTGCCTGCGTTGAACTCTACGAAGTTCTTGTAGTACTGGTAGAATCCGGCAACATCCAAATAACCGAGGAACTTGCCGATCTTGATTCCTTGACGCAGACCAAGCTCTGTGGCATAGCTACGTTCTGGTTTGATGCCAGTATTAGGAACAATGGGCAGACCACCGACCGTTGTAAAGATGAAACGCTCGGCAATGGTCGGGAAACGGAAACCTTCTCCGAATGAGGCACGCAGGTAACCCTCTTTCCAAAGCATGGTATTGGCACCGATTCGGAATACCGGACGAATGATCGTGTCATTGCCATTAACGCTGAAATACTCAAAACGTGCTCCTCCATTCACAGTAAGTCGTCTCCAGAATTTCTTGTCCAATTGAAGATAGACCGAGGCGTTTGCCGCATTGTTCTTTCCATCTCCATTAGGGTTTCCTGCATATAACTGAGCCTGTGAAAGCGTGTATTTTCCCATTGTACCCACCGTAATGGTGAAATCGTGAATCTGTGGGAACTTGTATGCGAACTGATATTCACCGAAGAACACGTAGTTCTCGTTTCCTTGATTGTTGTTGTTGTTGTTGTTCTGATGGAAAACCCGTGTACGGAATGTGTGTCTTGCGCCACCTGCTCCGGAATAGGTGATGTAAGGGTCGAAGTTGAACGTGGTCTGCAACGTGCGGGTCAAACTCCCACCGAACGGACGGTAAAGTCCATAGCCACTGTTCAACCAAAGCAAGGTACTGGTTCCTCTGGAGTACATGATATTACCATTGATACCGTACGAAAGGCCGTGGATCTTTCCAGAACGCTTGCGCAAATTGAAGTTGACCCTGACACGGTTCGAGTACTCTTTCATAGGGTCGTGCGTGTTGGCACCGATCACATTACCGGTTGAATCACGTACATAATCATCAATGATCTTCGGTGTATTGTTGATCATCGTATCTGCAGGCTCATAACCGATAAAGCCATTGTCAACAAGTACGTTACCTCCGATAACCAGGTCCCAGTTCTTCCCGATCTTTCTGGAATGGAAGAAGTTCATGCCGGCATAGATGGGCATGTCATCCTTTCCTCGCCACTGCGCATCTTGCTGAGCGGGTGGGCTATAAAAACCTGAATAAAGGTTGATCTTGGTCTTGGGCTTGTCTTTCGGATAGGCCGTTCTGATATTGATGATTCCATTCAAAGCAGCCGAACCATACAATACAGAAGATGCTCCCTTGATAACCTCGATCTGCTCCAGGTTCTCAACCGGAATGAAACCCCAACTTGGACGGCCGGCATCCCCACTCAAGATCGGAAGGTCGTCTACCAGCATCATCACACGCGAACCGGCTCCGAAACTGTAACCGCTACCTCCACGCATCTGTGGCTCAGAATCAACAATGGTCAAACCCGGTGTCTGTTCAATGGCATCATCTGCAGAAACAGAACCACGGTTTTCAACCAGTTCAGGCTTTACTACTGATACTGAAACTGTAAGGTCCTCGATCCTTTGTTCGAACTTACCGGCAGTTACAACAACCATGTCCTTCTGGATCGAACCAACACCAAGATCCACGTTAACTGTTGTCGTCTCTCCTTTCTTAATTGTCACCGGAATGGTTTGAGCATCATAACCAATGGAGGAAACAACGATTTTTTGTGGCCCAACGGGCAATATCAGACTGTAGTTACCATCAAAGTCCGTTGCGGCACCACGACCGTTATCAGCTTCCCAAACAACATTGGCACCGATAATGGTCTCTCCGGTTTCCTTGTCTTTTACCACACCTTTTACAGTACCCGTGTCTTGGGCGAAGGTGAAAAGCACAAAAAATGATAGAATTGAGGTTGTAAAAATTCTTTTCATGTAGGTATATTCAGCAGCCTTACGCTTGGTTTAGAACGGGGCGAATATATCAATATTTGCATTTGTGGATAGAAACGGACAGACACTCTATTTGATCGCGCTGACAAAGGTTGCCGGGTTGGGCGATGTCCGCATCAAAAAATTGGTGGCCTATTGCGGTGGTGCCAAGGAGGTTTTCGGGCAGTCCAAAACATTCATAGAGAAGATTCCGACCGTAGGAAACGCCATTGCTTCTGCCGTTCGGAACAGCAACGTTTTAAAGGATGCCGAGAAGGAGTTGGAGTTCGCATCAAAGAATGGCGTCAAAGTCGTTTCATTCTTAGACCAAGATTATCCCAAACGCCTCAAACATTGCGAAGATTCTCCCGTGATCCTTTATGTAAAAGGTAACGGAAACATAAACTCAGAACGGTCTGTGGCCGTGGTCGGAACGCGAAATGCGACCCGCTACGGCAAGGAAATGACCGAGAAGATCGTTGAGAAACTGGCCGAATCGAACATTACCATCGTAAGCGGCCTCGCCTACGGAATTGACATCGCAGCGCATAAGGCCTCTTTGAAATTCGATACACCGACCATTGCCTGTCTGGCGCATGGTCTCGACAGAATCTATCCTCAGCTACACTCCAATACGGCCAACGAAATTTTGGAGAAGGGTGCGCTGATCACCGATTTCCCGATAGGAACAAAACCCGACAGAGAAAATTTTCCAAAACGGAACAGAATAGTGGCGGGTATGGCCGATGCAACCATTGTGGTGGAGGCAAGTGCCAAAGGTGGCGCGCTCATCACAGCCGAACTGGCCAACGGTTACAACCGCGATGTGTTTGCCATTCCAGGGCGCGTTGGCGATGAGTTCTCCGAAGGTTGTAATCGGCTCATCAAAAGTCTGAAAGCGGCCATGGCAACTTCGGGCGAGGATATTCTAAGGGCCATGAACTGGGATGAAATGAATAGAGCGGTCAAACCACAACCACAGCGAAAATTGCTGATCGACCTAACGGAAGAACAGGAAAAAGTGGTTGCCGTGCTTCGAGAACAGAATCACACCATTGACAGATTGACCGTGCTTTCGGGTTACCCGATGAGCAAGGTAGCTTCCATCCTACTCGAACTGGAGTTCGAAGGAATTGTGAGCAATCTACCCGGAAAGGTTTACAAACTGAATTAGTTGAACGATTCCATCGCAGCCTTGATGGCCTTGTCGTTCTCATTGATGACAGGATAGAATCCATCACCGTTCCACTTGCTGCGCGCCACCAGCGCCTTCAGATTATTGAGCACCTCTGGTCTCGCCTTCTCGGTGTCCGTTGCGGTCACTTCGCGCGTAGCGGCAAATGCGATCAAGCTCTTGTAATCTGCATCCGTGAATTTGAACTTCTTGCTGAAATCTTTTGGCGAAGCAAACTTCTCCAAAACAGAACGGTTCTCGGAAGAATAATTCAGAGCGAATTCGCGCAGCGCGCCCGTGCTCAGCAATTGGCTGTGAAAATCGGTGTAGTTCGATGTGTCGAGCGGGACAAAAACGTCAGGAACGATGCCACCACCTCCATAGACCACTTTTCCGCCTTTGGTCACAAACCGCTCGCTTTTATCCACCTCAATGCTGTCCTTCTCATAGAGTTCGCCATGCTCCACGCGGTGGATGAAATCGCCATAATAATCCTCGTCCTTGCCGTATGGCCGCTGAATACAACGGCCTGTTGGCGTGTAGTAACGGGCAATGGTGAGACGAACAGCCGAACCATCAGGCAACTCCACCTGTTCCTGCACCAAGCCTTTGCCAAAAGTTCTGCGACCAACGATGGTTCCGCGGTCGTTATCCTGAATTGCACCTGAAACGATCTCTGATGCCGAGGCCGAACCTTCATCCACCAGAATGGCCAGTTTTCCCTTTTCGAAATCACCTCTTCCCGTGGCAAACGCGCTGTCTTTCGGGCGCGAACGACCTTCAGTGTAAACGATCAACTCGCCTTTCGGCAGAAACTCATCACATATCTGAATGGCTGCATTTAGGTAACCGCCAGGATTTCCTCGCAGATCGAGGATCAACGATTGCATGCCCTTCGCTTTGAGGTCATCCAATTTCTCCACAAACTCATCATAAGTTGTTGCCCCGAACCTGCTGATCTTGATGTATCCGACCTTGTCATCGATCATGTAACCTGCATCCACGCTGTAGATCGGAATCTTATCTCGCTCTATTTTGAACGGGATCAGCTTCTTCTGCCCTCTTCTGAATATCTCAATTCGCACTTTGGTCCCGCGTTCGCCACGCAACTTCGATATGACATCTTTATTGGTAATTCCAACTCCCGCCACCAGCGAATCTTCAATCATCACAATTCTATCTCCCGAACGGATTCCCAATTTTTCGGACGGCCCGCCATTGATCGGGGCCACGACCACAATAGTATCTTCAATGATGTTGAATTCAACCCCGATGCCATCGAAATTCCCCGTCAACGGTTCGTTCATGGCCTCCAGATCGCGGGCTGGAATGTAAGATGAGTGCGGATCGAGCTGATCCAACATGTTGATAATGGCCGACTCGGTCAGTCCGTCCAGATCCACCGAATCCACATACTCTTCCTGCACATAATTCAGAAGGTTGGTGATCTTTTTGGAATCGGTCGAAGACTGCTCGATAAGTCCTTGGTGCATGTAGCCGACCCCAAGCATGGAACCCAGATAAATGCCAGCGGAAAGCACCACCGCCAAAATGATCGGGTAATAAATGAACAGTCTGAATCGGTTCTCACTCATCGGTCAATGCTTGTGGCAGTTGCACTACTTCAACGCCCGCTTCCTCCAAAAATTCCACCCCGCTCATGTCTTTATAACCATTTATGAAAACCAACCGCTTAATGCCCGCCTGATGCACCAATTTGCTGCACTCCTTGCAAGGCGACATGGTAAGATATAACGTGGAATTGCGCGCGCTGTTCATGGACCGCGCCACTTTCATAATGGCATTGGCCTCTGCGTGCAGCACATACCACTTGGTATCGCCTTCATCATCCTCGCAACAATTGTCGAAACCCGTTGGCGTGCCGTTGTAGCCATCGGCTATGATCTGCCCTTCTTTTACAATGATGGCACCCACCTGTTTGCGCTTGCAATGCGAAAGTTTTGCCCACTCCAGCGCCATGCGCAGATACGCACGGTCGTAGCGAAGCTGCTTTTCGGGATTGTCGTACTTGATGAAGCCTTCGTCCATAAGGTCTGCGAAGCTAAGATGTTCTATCCAAAGTCGTCAACTTTTGGAAAGTTGACGACTTTCAAACAAAAACCCCGACACTTTTCAGTATCGGGGTTTCAAGTACCGAAGGCCGGGGTCGAACCGGCACTCCTTTCGGAACACGAGTTTGAGTCGTGCGCGTCTACCAATTCCGCCACTTCGGCTTGTGATTGGGGCTGCGAATTTATACGTTTTTCAGATACTTGCAGCACTTTCTTTCTTGTGCGCGCAGATTCCTTCGGAAATAGGGAACGTTTTTCTTACTTTCGCACCCCCTTAAAAATAAAGGAACGGAACCCATGCCTTTTAACGTAAAGCTGTTTACTGGAGAAGCCACCAAATATCTTTCGGAGAAGATCGCTGAAAGCTATGGAACGGAACTTGCCAGCCAGACCACTTTGCGCTTCAAGGATGGGGAATACGAGCCTTGTTTTGAGGAGTCCATTCGCGGTGATGATGTTTTCATTATTCAATCCACGTTTCCTCCTGGCGACAACCTTCTTGAATTGCTTTTGATGATCGATGCTGCCAAGCGTGCATCGGCCAAAAGAATTGTGGCGGTTATCCCTTATTTCGGATGGGCGCGTCAGGACAGAAAGGTGAAACCACGTGTTCCGATCGGTGCCAAATTGATGGCCGACCTGTTGGAAGCTGCTGGCGTTACCCGTGTGATGACCATGGATCTTCATGCCGATCAGATCCAAGGTTTCTTCGATGTTCCTGTGGATCACCTTTTCGGTTCTTACCTGTTCTTGGATCACCTGAGAAACAGCATGAACATCGATAATTTGGTAATGGCCACGCCAGATGTTGGCGGTACCAGAAGAGCAAATGCTTACGCCAAGGCGTTGAACGTGGATCTTGCTATCTGCTACAAGCAGCGCAAGGTGGCCAATCAGGTGGCCGACATGACCGTTATCGGTGATGTGGAAGGAAAAGACGTTGTGCTTGTGGATGACATCATTGATACAGGCGGCACACTCTGCAAAGCAGCTGAAATGATGTTGGATCACGGAGCGAAAACGGTCCGTGCATGCATCACGCATCCACTTCTTTCAGGAAACGCACACGACAATATCCGCAACTCACGATTGACAGAATTGGTAACAACCGATACCATTCCGCTTCGCGAAGAGAACGAGAAGATCACCGTTCTGAGTTGCGCACCGCTTTTTGCTGATGTTATCCGCAAGGCTCACAATTACGAGTCTATCAGCACCAAGTTCATTTTTTAATCAGTAATCAATAATTAACTAAATCAATATCTAATGGAATCGATCACTATTACAGGATCAAAAAGGAAGTCCCTTGGGAAAGCCGATGCAAAAGCGCTTCGTAACGAAGGCTTGGTTCCATGCATCATCTACGGGGGAAAAGAAAATGTGCACGTTCAAATTGATGAGCGCGCATTCACCAAGCTGATTTTCACACCAAATCAGTACATCGTTAACCTTGACGTGGATGGCGAAACTATCCCCGTTGTACTGAAGGATGTTCAGTATCACCCAGTATCAGACAAGATTCTTCACGTTGACTTCCAGCAATTGGCTGGTCGCCCAGTGCGAATGACGTTGCCTATCCTTACCAAAGGTCAGGCTCGTGGTGTTCTTAATGGTGGACGTTTGCGTGTGGTAAGACGAAATGTGAGAGTTCAAGGTCTGCCTGAAGACATGCCAAGCTTCATCGAGTTGGATATCACCAACCTTCGTATCGGCAAGGCCATCAAGATCGGTGACCTCAATATTCCTGGGGTTACTTTCTTGGCTGCTCCAAGTCAGATCATCGTTGCTGTACGTATGAAGCGTGGTGCGCTGGTAGAAGACGAAGAAGAGACAGAAGAAGGTGCTGAAGGCGAAGAAGGTGCTGAAGCAGCTGCCGAAGGTGGCGAAGCTCCAGCAGCTGAAGCAGCCGCTGAATAAGCATGAAGTACCTGATTGTTGGGTTGGGAAACATCGGCAGCGAGTATGCCGAAACCCGTCACAACATTGGATTTAAGATAGTGGACGCCTTTGCGGAGGCGTCCACTTCTGTTTTTAAGGCAGGCCGTTTTGGCGATGTATCTGAGGTGAAATTCAAAGGCAGAACTTTTGTACTGCTGAAACCGAACACCTACATGAACCTGAGCGGAAAAGCCGTTCAATACTGGATGTCGGAAACGAAAGTTCCGATTGAAAATCTTCTCATCATTACCGATGATATTGCCCTGCCAACGGGCACCATTCGCATCCGCGCGAAAGGAAGCGATGGCGGACACAACGGCCTGAAAAGCATCAACCAAGTTCTTGGCCGACAGGATTATCCGCGTTTACGATTTGGTGTCGGTAACGATTTCGGCCAGGGCCAGCAGGTCAATTACGTACTTGGCGAATGGACCAAGGAAGACCTCGACATCATCAAACCGAAAATTGAAAAGTCGGTTGAGGCCATCAAAGCCTTCGGCACCATGGAACTACGGTTCGTGATGAACCAGTTTAATGGGTGACGAAAACAGTTTTCAAGGTCTGTCTTGTTTCATTATTCCAAACGGAAATGAGGTAAACTCCATTCACAAGATGCGATAGGTCTTTTGGACCAGAATTAATCTTCTCAGCAAGGAAAATCCTACCTTCCAAATCAAATACCCTGAGCTGTACAGGTTCCGCTGACTTAATAAAAAGCATGTCCCCTAAAAGAGTGGCCAAATCTTCCGTTCGCCTCTCACCAACTGACAGCAATGACTGTCCAAGAATTGGGGTCATGAACGATCCTTTCGGTGTCCCATTCAATGAATCGTAGGTTCCGACAAGGAAATTACCCAGCAACGTTTCTTCATATCCTTTGAAACTCGTAGCCACTTCCCCCAGTTCTGCATAGCCAATCATCTCAGGCTCTGCTTCTGCATACCCATTCACCTCAAAAACAGATGCCGTTTTCAGACCGAATCGGTTATAATCTCCCCCAATAAGGATTCCATTACTTGTCTCGCTTACTATGCTGGCAGGAACAAATTGACTTGAAAATGAAGCGATGACGTTGGCATTGGTATTTGCATCAAAACGAAGTATTCTGCTCTCCACCAGTTGTCCATTATTGTCTGTTTCCCTGAGTATCAAAAAACAACGGTCACTGTCAGCGACCAAACCCGAAATTACCTCTACGTGGTATTCAGTTTGGTCTAAAATCAATTCTTGGACTTCTTGACTTTCAAGATCGATCAGAACAGCCTTGGGACGTTTCAAGAACCCTGCATCCATATCAACCCAAAAACCTGAAAGCAATAGCTTTCGGTCAAGTTCGATTGAATGATTGATGAAAAATGTTGTTTCAAGCGGCAGACTGAAAAGCTTATGCGTAGGCAAACTCTCTTCTGGATAAATGTCATACACGTCCAATAGCACCGAGCTTCCCTCAAATCGATTGAAGGCTCCAGTAATTCTTACTCCTTCGTTGTTCGGGTGCTGTGAGGTTGCGTAACTCACAAACCTTGGATCAAACCGATTATATTCAACTCCAACTGGAGAGAATTGCCAATTGAAAACATAATAATCCCTATCTATCCATCCTGCATAAGGAGAATATGACCCAAACCCTCCAGCGCAAATCACTTTTGGGACAAATGGCATGACCGTCCTGTGACTCAAACCCGCGAGAATGACCATTCCACCAACGGTAACTCCATACTGATACTGGTGCTGTCTCATTTCAACGTTTCCCAACGTGTCAAGTACTTCAGCGAATTGAAGGGTATCCGCATATATCAATTCGCCCAATGCATTGACATTAAAAGCATAGACTTGGGTAGCAGCAATATTGTAGTTATTGACCGTAACCAGTTCAATCGAGTTTACCGAATTTCCAGAATAATCGATTGGAATACGTGTTGGCCGACCACCAATTATCTCACCCGATTGAAGTAGTGTTTGAGCTTGAACACACGAAGTGATAAGTACAAATAGAATTGTAAAACGTGACACCATGCCGAAATTTTGCACCAAGGTGAAAACTTCAACAAAGTCAATCAAACGAAACTGTCAGCTAAAATGACAGGTCTAAGGGCTAACCAATACTCTCCAAAACCTTCTTCATTCCAACCTTCTCCTCCACAATATGAGAGAGTTTCTCGATTGGAACGCGCTCCTGTTGCATGGTGTCGCGGTCGCGGAGGGTAACCGCATTATCGGTCAGCGTGTCGTGATCTACCGTAATACAATAAGGTGTGCCGATGGCGTCCTGTCTTCGGTAACGCTTACCGATGCTGTCCTTCTCCTCATATATAATATTGTGGTCGAAGCGCAGCTGGTTGAAGATCTCCATCGCCTTTTCGGGCAGACCGTCTTTCTTCAGCAAAGGCAGAATGGCCAATTTAACAGGTGCCAAAAATGGCGGAATGGTCAAAACTGTTCGCTCTGAACCGTCTTCCAATTTCTCTTCCGTGTACGAAGATGAAAGCACGGCCAGAACTGTTCTGTCAAGACCAATGGACGTTTCAACCACGTAGGGCACATAGCTGCTATTCATCTCTGGATCGAAATACTGGAGCTTCTTGCCTGAGTATTTTTCGTGTTGGCTCAAATCGAAATCGGTACGAGAGTGAATTCCTTCCAACTCTTTGAATCCGAATGGGAAATCGAACTCGATATCGAAAGCTGCATTGGCATAGTGTGCCAACTTATCGTGCGCATGGAAACGGTATTTGTCATCGCCCAAGCCCATGGCTTTGTGCCAAGCGAGGCGCTTTTCCTTCCAGGTTTCAAACCAATCCAACTCGGTTCCTGGTTTGACGAAGAATTGCATTTCCATCTGTTCAAACTCCCGCATGCGGAAAATGAACTGACGCGCAACGATCTCATTTCGAAATGCCTTGCCTGTCTGCGCAATTCCGAAAGGAATCTTCATCCTTCCCGTTTTCTGAACGTTCAGGTAGTTCACGAAAATTCCTTGAGCCGTTTCTGGACGTAGATAAACCGTGCTGGCACCATCGGCCATCGCGCCCATTTCGGTAGCAAACATCAAGTTGAACTGACGCACTTCCGTCCAGTTCTTAGAACCTGAAACAGGGCACGCAATCTCCAGATCGATGATGATCTGACGAACCTCAGCCAGATCGTTGTTCTCCAACGCTTCCACAAATCGCTTACGGATCTCTTCCTTCTTTTCCACATTCCGCAGCACGTTCGGATTGGTGGCCATGAACTGGTCCTCATCGAACGCATCGCCAAAACGCTTGGCCGCTTTTACCACTTCTTTAAGAATCTTCTGGTCGATCTTGGCCATGTAATCCTCGATCAGCACATCCGCGCGGTAGCGTTTCTTGCTATCCTTATTGTCTATGAGCGGATCATTGAATGCATCCACGTGACCCGAGGCTTTCCAAGTAGTTGGATGCATGAAGATGGCCGCATCCAACCCAACGATGTTCTCATTCAACTGCACCATCGCTTTCCACCAGTAATCGCGGATGTTCTTCTTCAATTCCACGCCCATCTGTGCGTAATCGTAAGCCGCGCTGAGGCCATCATAGATCTCGCTGCTCTGAAAAATGAAACCGTACTCTTTGGAGTGGGCAATGACGTTCTTGAAAAGATCTTCGTTGTTCATGTAGAAAAACTGTGTTGGAATGCTGTATTTTAGGTGGCGCAAAGCTATGAATTTTGAGTTCGGATAAAGGACGAATCAGATTGGGAATGGAGGCAGAAAAAGACACGGATCAGGAACAGAACCAACAGGCGGAGGAGCAGGCGAAAGAGAACCTGAACTTCAACGTTCTGCGCATGCTTGTTTCGCTGCGCGATTTTGCGCGGACCACCATGAACTTGGCGGATGACAGCGACCAGGAAGGAACCATTGAGACCATTAAAAAGGATATGGTTTTCCGAGGCCACATCGTTTGGATCCTCATCTGCTCCATCTTCATCGCCAGTATCGGACTGAACCTGAACAGCACCGCGGTGATCATCGGTGCCATGCTTATCTCCCCGCTCATGGGTCCGATCTTGGCCATCGGCCTTTCGGTGGGAACCAACGATTGGGAAACACTGAAACGCGCGTTGAAGAATTTCGGGGTGATGATCGTGGTGGCGTTGATCACTTCCACCGTTTACTTTTTCATTACGCCATTACATGAGGCACAACCTGAACTGTTGGCCCGTACAAAGCCAACTTTTCTGGACGCACTGATTGCGATTTTCGGTGGTTTGGCAGGAATTATCGGTGTTTCGAGAAGGAACAGAGGAAACGTAATTCCTGGAGTTGCTATTGCAACTGCATTGATGCCTCCCCTTTGTACAGCAGGTTATGGGCTTGCGAACGGGGAACTTTCGTTCTTTTTCGGAGCGTTCTATCTGTTCACCCTGAACTCCATTTTCATTGCAGGTTCCACATTTCTAATTGTTCGCTATCTGCGGTTCCCGCTTGTAAGTTTTGTGAACGCTGACACCGAAAAGAAGGTGAAACGCTACATGGTTGCGTTTGTCATCGTGGTTCTCTTGCCAAGCGCGTGGATCTTTTACGGATTGGTAAAAGAGACCATTTTTATGGGCAAGGCAGACAAGTTCATTTCGGAGAATCTGCAAATGCAGGGAACAGAGATCGTGAGCAAGAAGATCACTTACACCGATACCATTTCGCGCATTGATATTTTCATCATGGGCGACCCGATCAGCAACCAAACGCAACGACAACTCGAAAACCAAATGGCCAAGCAGGGGTTGGAAAAGACGGTGCTGAAAATTCATCAGCCAAAAGACGTGACCAACGATATTGCTGGGAAGCTCACAAACGAGGTAAGAGTGGGAATTCTTGAAGACATCTACAATAAGAATGAGCAGCAGATGGCCCAAAAAGATGCGCGCATCTCTTCGTTGGAAAGACGATTGTCGAGTTTGCAAAAAGACAGCGTTCCGATGGAGAACCTGCTGAAAGAAGTGAAGATAATCTACCCGAAGGTGAACCGACTGGCCTACGCCCGAAGTGTGGAAGTGAACAGCTTCGGATTGGACACGGTACCGACATTCTTGATACAATGGGACAAGATCTCAAGCGAATTGAAACGGGAAGAAAAGTTTAAAATGCAACGCTGGCTACAGCAACGGTTGGCGTTGGACACGGTCAGAATTGTGGAATTCTAACCAGCGGAAACCTTCTCCGTGTACGAGAGGTCATTCTGCGCAACATCCACCAGAAACTTATGCTTCAGGAACCGTTTTCCAAGCAGAACGGGAAACTTCATCTTGCCACGGTCTGCAAGCGTGAATGTGATCGATTCGGTCCGTCCGAAAAGCACCACTTTGGTCCGTATCGCATAGCGTATCTCTGATTCTCCGTTGGAGCTTCGCACGGTTTTCTCCCTGAAATCGGACACCAATTGATCCACTTTGCTGAACTGCGGATGCTTCTTGTCCAACACGCGAAATTTCAGGTATTCCTTTCCGTCCTTCTCCACCACCCGTACTTTGCTGCAATGCAGACTGGATGTATCTGCGCCCGTATCGATCTTGCAATCCAGGTCTTCGATCCCGAAAAATGGAAGATCCAGTTTATCCACACTACCTATTGTACGAACCGTTCTCTTCATAGCTTGAACTGATTGCGAAATTATCATAGTTCGGTCTATCCTGTTTCACTTCAAGAAGAACCAAGCTACCTTTGCCGCCATGTTTGCCATTCAGAATACACTTGTTTCGCTCGACCTCCTGGAGCGCCATTTCGTTTGCGACCTGAACGCCTGCAAAGGCATTTGCTGCGTGAAGGGCGATGCGGGTGCTCCGCTCACCGATGAGGAGATCGATCTTCTGGAAAACATCATCGATGACGTTCTTCCTTATTTAGATGAGGAAGGGCGGGCCATGATCGCGGAGAAAGGTGTTTTTGAAATTGATGTGGATGGCGACAAAGGCACTTCCCTACTTGAAAACGGAAGATGCGCCTACGCGCTGATCGATGAGAACGGAATGGTTTCCTGCGGCATCGAAAAGGCCTACAATGATGGTGCGGTCAAATTCAAAAAGCCCATCTCGTGCCATCTCTATCCCGTTCGAATTACCGAGTACGAAAGCTACGATGCGGTGAATTACAACAAGTGGAGCATTTGCAAGCCCGCGTGCGACTGTGGTGCCAAATTGAATGTTCCATTGTTCCGTTTCCTAAAAGAGGCTTTGATCAGAAAGTACGGAACCGAGTGGTATGAAGAGTTGGAAATGATCGACCAACTGCAAAAGCAAAAGGATTAAAATTTTTTGCGCGATTTACGTAGCCAATTTCGGGTAACTCTCGCGTAACATTCGCAAAAGATTTTGCAACCTTTTTTGTCACCTAAAGAGTGACGATAAAGCGCAAATGCAGTCATAGCAAGGATTACAGGCGTTATACATTTTTATTAACGTGGGCGTAATAAACCCGATGTTAAAAACTATGGCCGATTGTTAATTCTTTCGGGTTGACCCCACAGGCTTTTTTGCGAAAATTTGAAGGGTGGAAGGCGCGAGGGTACTGCATTTCTTAACCCGCTCGCAACCAAACAATTAGAAGACTTAAAAGAATTTTTTAGGTCGAAAGCCGTTAGAATCGGGAGTAATCCAACGAATAACAGAGCATTCGACCACAGGGATTATTAACGCTTAAAAACACGAAAAAGATGGATCGACCGACTCAGCAAACCGCAACAAATCTGACCGAAATTCTGCCAGAAAAAACCTCATTGCCAGTTGAGCCGATCCTTCAGGAAAGCAATGACCGCTTCGTCATTTTCCCTATCAAGCACCGCGAAATGTGGGCCATGTATAAGAAGGCCGAAGCCAGTTTTTGGACTGCCGAAGAGATCGATCTTCAGCAGGACATGAACGATTGGGAGAACAAGTTGACCAAGGACGAGCGTCACTTCATCAAGCACGTGTTGGCATTCTTTGCCGCAAGCGATGGCATTGTAAACGAGAACCTTGCCATCAACTTCCTGAATGAGGTTCAGTACCCAGAGGCCAGATGTTTCTACGGTTTCCAAATTGCCATTGAGAACATTCACGCAGAAACGTATTCGCTGCTGATCGACACGTATATAAAGGACACGAAAGAGAAGGATTTCCTTTTCAACGCCATCGAAAATCTACCATGCGTAACCAAGAAGGCCGACTGGGCGTTGCGTTGGATCGAGAACGGAACATTCGCTCAGCGATTGGTAGCATTCGCAGCTGTGGAAGGCATTTTCTTCTCAGGCAGTTTCTGCTCCATTTTCTGGTTGAAGAAACGTGGCCTCATGCCAGGACTTTCATTCTCCAATGAGCTGATCTCGAGAGACGAGGGTCTGCATTGCGATTTTGCATGCTTGCTGTACAACCAACTTCAGAATAAACTCGATCCGAAAGAAGTAACGGCCATTATTACCGAAGCTGTTGAATACGAGAAAGAGTTCGTGGTGGATGCCATTCCAGTTGCTTTGATCGGGATGAATGCCAACCTGATGTGCCAATACATCGAGTTTGTGGCCGACCGTCTGTTGGGCGAACTGGGCTGTTCGAAAGTGTACAACGCCACAAACCCATTCGATTTCATGGAAATGATCTCGCTTCAAGGAAAAACCAACTTCTTCGAAAAGCGAGTTTCTGAATACCAAAAAGCAGGTGTAATGACAGGTGGAAGTACCGACAACCACACGTTTACTACTGACGCTGACTTTTGATCTGACCGAATAATCCAATTGTAAACCACCAAATCCCTTTCCCCATGTATGTTGTAAAAAGAGACGGACGCAAAGAGTCCATCAAGTTTGACAAGGTAACTGCCCGTGTTCAGAAACTGTGCTACGGCCTTGACCCTATCGTTGACCCGATTCCAGTTGCCATGAAGGTGATCGAGGGCATCTACGAAGGTGTGACCACACAGCAGTTGGACGAACTTGCTGCGGAAACAGCCGCGTCTTTTACCGTACGCCACCCAGACTATGCGCTTTTGGCAAGCCGTATTGCGGTTTCCAATCTGCACAAGTCAACATTGAAATCGTTCTCAAAAACGATGAAGAAATTGTACGATTACATCGATCCGAAGACAGGGGAAAAGGCTTCGCTGATCGCTGATGATGTGTACGAGATCATCGAGGCAAATGCAGAGATCCTTGACTCTACCATTATTTACGACAGGGATTTCGGTTACGATTTCTTCGGGTTCAAAACATTGGAAAGAAGCTACCTGCTGAAGACCAACGGGAAGATCACCGAGCGTCCGCAGCACATGCTGATGCGTGTTGCCGTTGGAATCCACAAGGAAGATATCAAGTCGGCAATTGAGACCTACAATCTTCTTTCAGAAAGATGGTTTACGCATGCCACGCCAACGCTTTTCAATGCGGGTACTCCAAAGCCGCAGATGAGCAGCTGTTTCTTGCTAACCATGCAAGATGACAGTATCGATGGCATTTACAACACATTGAAGCAATGTGCCAAGATCTCGCAATCTGCGGGAGGAATCGGCCTCAGCATCCATAACGTGCGTGCCACAGGGTCTTACATCAAAGGCACCAACGGAACATCGAACGGAATTGTGCCGATGTTGCGCGTTTATAATGACACGGCACGTTACGTGGATCAAGGCGGGGGCAAGCGAAAAGGCTCATTCGCCATCTACTTGGAGCCATGGCACGCGGATGTCTATGACTTCCTCGATCTGAAGAAAAACCACGGTAAGGAAGAAAATCGCGCCCGCGATCTGTTCTACGCCATGTGGGTTCCAGACCTGTTTATGAAGCGTGTGGAAGATGGTGGTGACTGGTCGCTTTTCTGCCCAAATGAAGCGCCTGGACTGGGAGACTGCTGGGGTGAAAAATTCGAAGCCCTTTACGAGCAATATGAGAAAGAAGGAAAGGCCCGCAAGACCGTGAAAGCACAGGATCTTTGGTTCCATATCCTCGAATCTCAAATTGAAACAGGAACGCCTTACATGCTTTACAAGGACGCATGCAACGGTAAGTCGAACCAGCAGAACTTGGGAACCATCAAGTCTTCGAACTTGTGTACCGAAATTGTAGAATATACCGCGCCAGACGAGGTTGCCGTATGCAACTTGGCTTCTATCGCGTTGCCAAAATTCGTTACACCAGAAGGCGAGTTCGATCATCAGAAACTGTTCGACATCACTTACGTTGCCACGCGCAACTTGAACAAGGTTATCGACCGTAACTACTACCCTGTGCCAGAGGCGCGCAACAGCAACATGCGCCACCGTCCTGTAGGTTTGGGCGTTCAAGGTTTGGCAGATACTTTCATCAAAATGCGTCTGCCATTCGATAGTGAAGAAGCGAAGCAACTGAACAAGGAGATCTTCGAAACGATCTACTACGCAGCCATGACCTGTTCTAAGGATCAGGCCAAAGAATTCGGTCACTACGAAACCTACCCTGGATCTCCTGTTTCTGAAGGCAAGTTCCAGTATGACCTTTGGGGCGTAACGCCAACAGACCGCTGGGAATGGGATGTATTGAAGGAAGAAGTGAAGAAGTATGGCGTGCGTAACTCATTGCTTGTTGCACCGATGCCAACGGCTTCCACATCACAGATCCTTGGAAACAATGAGTGCTTCGAGCCATACCACTCAAACATTTACACCAGACGCGTGCTTTCTGGCGAGTTCGTAGTGGTGAACAAGCATCTTCTGAAAGACCTTGTAAAACTCGGTCTGTGGAATGATGACATGAAGAATAAGTTGATCGCTAACGGAGGTTCCGTTCAGAGTATTGAAGAGATTCCACAGAACATCCGCGACCTCTACAAAACTGTTTGGGAGTTGAGCATGAAGGACATCATTGATATGGCTGCCGACCGCGGTGCTTACATCGACCAAAGTCAAAGTCTGAACCTGTTCATGCAGAATCCGAACTTCGGTAAACTTACTTCTATGCACTTCTATGCATGGAAGGCCGGTCTCAAAACGGGTATGTACTACCTGAGAACGCAGGCAGCAGCAGCAGCCATTCAGTTTACGGTAAACAAGGAAACAAAGGCACAACCTGCTGGCGAGACCGAAACCAACACAACAGATGAATTGACCAAAGCTCCAGTTGCAACGCCAACACCAAAGTCAGAGCTGGCCACACCTGTCATGGTTCAGAGTTCAACCGCGGATGGTGTGCAGCCTGTAAATCTGGCCGATGCGCAGGCTCAGATAACCTGTTCGCTGGATAATCCTGAAGGATGTGAAATGTGTGGAAGCTGATCTGCCAAGTTAAATTGCTTCCTTTTCGAAGCCTCCATCTATCGATCGGAGGCTTTTTTTTCATCAACTGACGAAAATCTATCCATATAGTTAATATGAATTTTACATTTGGCATAGGTTTTCAACCCAATACACTACGCAAAGTGTTATTGACTATCTTTACTTAACCATCAAAACACAACACGATGCAAAAAGAAATTGAAGAAGTAGAGCAATTGGAAGAATCTCTTCGCGAGACACGTTTGGCTCTGAAGGAAAACGTACGTTCCATTCGAGAAGTTGAAGCACGGCTTCGCAGGTTGAAATCCTCTCTTGCAAGATTGGAGGCTCATTTGAACAATCCTCGCAGATCAGGAAGCCCACGCCCAAGACTACAGAATCCTATTCAGCAAAAGCTGAATTCGCTTCCTTTGGAAGAACGTCAGGCTTTCTTACTTGAGAACATGTAATTTTTAGCGCCCCTTTCTGTTGGGGTTGTTCCAAGTTCTTCCGATGCTGATGCCAGCATGAGGGAGGAAGTATGGCTTGTTCTGAAAGACATCCATTCCGATTATTGGAGTGAATGTTACGCGTAGAAAGAATGTTTCTCCCCATTCATTGGGTTTGGCATGAAAGCGATAGCCGACTGATGGACAGAGAAAGATTCTTGTTGGCGGTTTGGTCAAATAGAATCCTTCTCCAAAACCAACATTCTGGTTGAAATTCATTCTGAACAGCGCTGCAAATCCAGCCTCAAGTCGGTGTTTCTTTTCCCCATAAGTGAAATTGGCACCAATTGGGAAATGTAGAAGTCGGTCGGCCCCGTAAAACGGAATGTACTCAAGCCCTACTCTACCAAATAACGCCACCTTATTCTTATTGAAGAATAGCCGTTCGTAGTTGACCGTGTAATAGTATCCCGTTCCTCCGAACTCCACATACATCACGTGTGTATTGGTTCCTCTATCGGCACCAACCGCCAACCGCTGAGCAAATAAATGCTGATGGTTAGCGAGAACGAGAAACAGAAGGAAGAGACTAACCCGCAGCAGCCTTCTCTGTAACGCCAACAAGCTTAACGGCAGCTTTAACGATGTCATCCTTGTAGTACCCACACTCAATGTGCAACTCTTTTTGAGAACCGTGATCGATGAAACGGTCCGGAACCCCAAGCCGTTCTACATGAGCAAAGTAACCATTATCCGACATGAATTCAACGATGGCGCTTCCGAAACCTCCGGTCAGACAACCATCTTCAATCGTTATGATCCTGTTGAATTTCTTGAAAACCTCGTGGAGAAGCTTTTCATCCAATGGCTTGGCAAAACGCATGTCGTAATGGGCGGCAGAAATTCCCTGCAATTTGAGTTGAGCCGTGGCATCAACAGCATAATTTCCGATATGACCCAAACTTAGGATGGCCACATCCGAACCATCGGTAACTTTTCGTCCTTTCCCGACCTCAATGGCCTGGAACGGAGTTCCCCAATCTGGCATCACGCCATTTCCGCGCGGATATCGGATGGACCACACGCCCATATCCTTCTGCTGGGCCGTGTACATCATATTCCGAAGCTCCTCCTCATTCATCGGAGAAGCCACTTTGATGTTGGGAATGCACCGCATGTAAGCAATGTCGTACGCGCCATGATGCGTTGCTCCATCAGCACCGACCAAACCTCCGCGATCCAAACAGAAAACCACATTCAGATTCTGCAGGGCTACATCATGAATGACCTGATCGTATGCCCGCTGCATGAATGATGAATAGATGTTGCAGAAAGGCACCAATCCCTGCGTGGCCATTCCGGCCGAGAAAGTGACCGCATGCTGTTCGGCAATGCCTACATCGAAGGCGCGTTTCGGCATGGCCTTCATCATGATATTCAGTGAACATCCCGAAGGCATGGCAGGTGTTACGCCAACGATCTTCTCGTTCATTTCGGCCAACTCCACCATGGTATGGCCGAACACATCCTGATATTTTGGTGGTTCAGGCTGTTCCGGTTTCACCACTTTTATTTCGCCAGTATCCTTGTCGAAAAGACCTGGCGCATGCCATTTGGTGGTATCGCCATCTTCGGCAGGCTTGTAGCCTTTTCCCTTTACGGTGAGGCAATGCAGAATTTTCGGTCCTGGAATGTCTTTCAGATCGCGCATTACGCGCACCATGTGGTTGACATCATGTCCGTCAATGGGGCCGAAGTATCGGAAGTTCAATGACTCAAAAAGATTACTCTGCTTGAGAAGCGTACTCTTAAAACCGTTCTCGATCTTCGAGGCGATCTCCTGCGCATTCGGCCCGAATTTGCTGATCATTCCCAGCAGATTCCAAACCTCATCTCTAACTTTATTATACGTGTGCGAGGTGGTGATGTCGGTAAGGTATTCTTTCAGCGCACCTACGTTGGGATCGATGCTCATGCAATTATCGTTGAGCACTACCAAGAGGTTGGTGTTTTCTACGCCTGCATGGTTCAGTCCTTCAAACGCCATTCCGCCTGTCATCGCACCATCACCGATAACCGCAATATGCTGTTTGGAAGTATCGCCATTATGGCGCGAAGCCACGGCCATTCCCAAGGCGGCTGAAATAGACGTGCTGGAATGTCCGACACCGAACGTATCATACTCACTTTCCTTCCTCTTTGGGAAACCACTCAGACCTTTATACTTCCTGTTTGTGTGGAAATTATCGCGTCTGCCCGTGATGATCTTATGGCCATAGGCCTGATGTCCCACATCCCACACCAACTGATCGGTGGGCGTATTGAAAACGTAATGCAAAGCGGTGGTCATCTCCACCACGCCCAAACTCGCCCCAAAGTGGCCGCCATTGACCGAGACCACATCAATGATGTACTGCCTCAGTTCCTGACAGAACTGCTCCAGCTGATCCTCGTTCAACTTTCTAAGGTCTGCCGGCACGTTTACTTTGGCCAGCAATTCTCCTGGAACGTACTTCCTATCTCCCATTCGGTTGGATAAAGATGAACTGCAAAGATAACTATTCGGCATAAGGTGAATTCCCAACTTTCCATAACAGACGGGTAGATCAGGCCACAGCCAAGGTGGCAATGTACAGCTTAGAAACCCCGGCTTCCAGCAATTGCATTCCGGCAGCTTCCAGCGTAGCCCCCGTTGTTACCACATCATCCACCAAGATGATATTCTTGCCTCGAACTCTGGAAGGATAATCAACTTGAAATACGCTATCCACGTTCTGCGAGCGCTCAAAACGCGACTTCTGTGTCTGCGTGTCGGTCATCCTTACCCGCTTCATCAACTTAGAACGAACAGGAACGTCCAAACTCTCCGAGAGACCGTCTGCGATGTACGAACTCTGGTTGTACCCGCGCCTCATTTCCTTGGCGGGATGCAGCGGAACAGGAACGATCAGATCAGCATCGGAAAACCATTGCTTCTCCTTCAAGATGTTCCCGAACACCTTTCCCAATTCCATGGCCACATTGGACTTCCCTTCGTACTTGAAGCGATGCATGAGCCTTTGGGTAACCGAGCCCTTTTCGAAATGCAGAAAGGAACATGCAGAACTTAGCCGCAGTCTTCCGAAGAACAATTGCTCCACAGGGTTGACCTTGTAATCCCAATAGTAAGTCTTTGGCAGGCCATGAAGACAGTTCAAGCACAGATTCTCTTCGTGTTTCATCAAGTGCGCATCGCAGCCGCCACAGATGCGCGGATAGAACAATCCGACCACATCCCTGACCAACGAAGCGGGCTTATTTAACATACGTTGCAATTGTAGGAAAGGCGTGTCACCACAGCATTTCAAGTTAGGTTAAATTTATACTTTTAGCGCATTAACCCATTCGACCCATTAAATGGAAGACAAGGAAAAGACCCAGAGTAACCGCGTTTTTCTGATTCTCGCTGTAATTCTCCTCTTGCTTTCGGGCATTTTAGGATGGCAGTTGTTCGAACAGAAGGCCGCCAATGACCAGCTTGCAGCTGAGAAGCAACAACTTACTGCCGAGAAGGATGAACTTACAGCTGAGTTGGACGACCTGCTTGGAAAGTACAGTTCGCTGGAAGAAGAGAACGGACAGCTTTCTGAAGAATTGGAGCAACAGCGTCAGGAGATTCTGGCATTGAAGGCCGATGTGGAGAAGTATAAGGGAGATGCTGGAAAACTGGCATGGTACCGTGCTCAGCTGAAAGCGATGAACGAGAAGTATGAGACCATGGAGGCCAAGTATGACAGCCTTTTTGCAGTGCATGATTCGTTGCAAGGGCAGTATGGAAACCTGCAAGGCGAGTACTCCAAGCAAACAGGCTTGAACAAGGAGTTGACCAATGAGAACATGAACTTGGCCAATAAAGTGGCGATGGGTTCTGTGCTTACCGCCTACCAAATTGTAGTGGAAGGTGTTCATGGTAAGAAGAATAAGGTGAACAACAAGGCCAAGCGGGTGGAAAAGCTTCAGATCTGTTTCACGCTGAGTGAAAATCCATTGACACCTCCAGGGAGCAAAACGCTTTACGTACGTATTGTAGGGCCAGACGGAAAAGTGCTGACCAAAGGCCATGGCGAAGAGTTTGAGTTCGAGGGTGGGTCGATGACCTACAGCATGTCTCAGGATGTGGATTACCAGAACAAGCAGATCCCTAACATCTGTATGTTCTACTTGGCGCCTACCAACGGATTTGATGCTGGTAAACAGACGGTTGAGATCTATGTGGACAAGGCACTTATCGGTACATCATCTGTGACATTCAGATAAGGAAAACCTTCTTTCAATATCAAGCCCCGCACATGGATATGTGCGGGGCTTTTTGTTTGTGTCCATTGGGAAATCTTGGCCGCGGCCCTTTGCTTAGTTGCAAACCTGAGAAACGCTTCCTTCGACCAACTCAGGACAGGCCCTTTCAAAGGAGGGGGGCGTTTGACCTTCGGTCAATGCTAACGCTTGAGACGCACCAAACGTTCGGTGGCCTTGTGGCCTTGGCAATCTGTGAGGGTCAGTGTGTAGAGACCCTGTGGCAGTTGGCCTGTGGCAGTTGGCCTGTGGCAGTTGGCCTGTGGGAATGGTGGCCGTGGTGGTTTGCATGTTCTGCTGCTGCACCATGCGGCCATCGGCATCATAGAGTTGGATGAGACCGGCACAACTCGATTTGGCATCTTTCCATGTTATCTGTAGTTGCTCGTAGGCAGGGTTGGGGTACATGTTGAGCTCCAATGGGTCGGCCTCGGAGATGCCTACAGAGGTGGCTATTTCTACAATCCAGTAATCATTGTCTCCTCGATTATTCTCGGTCTTATCACCATCGGCATCCGATTTTAACATGCCCGTTAGAACAAAACGTCCAGGCGATGGCTCTACTGCAGCAATAGCCACATCCACCATTGAACCACCGATAGTGGCCTGCCATTGAATATTACCTATAGTATCAATACTTACCGGCCAAAAATCATAAAGACCTTTTGAGTCCTCATCCTTATCATAGCTTGCGTCAGATAATGAACCTCCCACGGCAAGCACATTTCCGTAAGTTGTAGGAATCAGTGACCGGGGATCTTCATAGCTATCACCTCCGATTGTCCTGTCCCACAAAATACTTCCAGCCATGTCCAAGCAGGTAATCCAATAATCAGATGAACCATGCGAATTCTCGGATTTGGTACCCGAAATGTCTGAATCTGAACTTGACATGACGAAGAGCCGCCCATACATAACTGCCATCTGAGACTTGATTTCAAATGAAGTTCCCCCAAGGGTAATATCCCAAACAGGGTTCCAATCGACCGTGTCCAGCGCAATAACCCAACTATCCCCACTACCATAATCGTCTTCAGATTTGTCCCCACTTGTGTTTGACCATGAAATACCTGAAAGAATCACCTTGTCACCGAAGATTTGCACATCTTCAGAATAATCGTCATCCATTCCTCCAAATGATTTATCCCAAAGTTTGTTCCCATCGGCATCAATGGCCACCAGCCAATAATCAGTTCCTCCCTTGGATGGTGCCGTCTTATCACCTGAAATGCCGGAATTTGAACTACCAGCCAAAAGTATGTCCCCACTCGGGAGAGCTATCATTTTCCACATCAATTCTCCCAGATCCGCCCCGTAAGTGTTCTGCCAAACCTCATTTCCATCAGCATCCAACTTGAGAACCCAATAATCTGAGAACCCTTTCTTCGGTGCTGTCTTATCACCTGAGATATTTGAACTTGAATTACCTCCCAAAATGAATGTGCCATCGGCATTCGCAACCATAGATGTAAAATCATCCGCAGAATCTCCTCCGAATGTATGCTGCCAAACTTCAGTAAGCTGCTCATCCAATTTGACTATCCAATAATCTTGATCTCCTCGCGAATTCTCTGTCTTGTCTCCAGAAATTCCTGAAAACGAAGCCCCTCCTACCAAATAGCCACCATCCATAGTTGCTACAATAGCCGAGGGGACATCAAGTCCTGTTCCGCCAAGGGTCTTTTGGCCAATCAGGCTGACACTTATCTGAGCCGACACATTGAACGTGAAAAACAGAAATGAGATGACGGAAAAGGTGCTAAGTGTTTTCATGGGATTGTTGCCTTTAGGGTTATTGTAAAGCTATGGAAAACCAACAAGATGCTTTTGTCAGATGGTGGGCAAAAGTGTTTGATCAACTCTCCCCTGCTTTGCAAGCAAAGCTTTCCCCTCTCTTTTGGGAAGAGAGGGTTCGCGCTTGGGCGCGAT
>WGMW01000063.1 GCA_016124845.1 Flavobacteriales bacterium | reverse complement strand
CAGATGAAATGGTGAATGAATATCTGGAGCATCACAGAAGGAGTGATGACAATGGCGGAAGCAATTTCATCATTGAGTGAAAGACGACTTTCAGTCGTCAATCAAACCTATGGACTTCCAGTCCATAGTGGTTTAGTTTCAGATTGACACGAATGCAAATTGGGCAAAGGTCTCAGCTTGGAAAGGAAGACAAATTGAAGGCTTCATCCACAGAAGTAGAATTCAAGAAGTAAAAGATCTTAACTATGAAAAACAGAAAGGTCTCATAATTAAAGTTCTGGAGAAACAAAGAAGCTTTGCTGACGACTTCACAGCTGCTTGGAAAGCAAAAGACAGTCTTACCTATCGAAAAACAATAAGGGAATTGGAGAATTACAATGACATTAAGTATGACCCGATTCTGGAAGTAATACCGAGATATTTTTGTTTAACTGGTGATACTGAGGTAATTGACAAGCTCATAGCAACAATGTGGGCTGACAAAGGATCCGCAAACGAGATGCCTTCATTTTCTATTGGAGACTGCTTCATTTGCAAACCTGACATGGTGGCTGAAAGACTTAATAGTGTCTCGGATAGTGAAGAGAAAAAGTTGATTCTTAATCACATAGAATGGGGACTAATGAATCACTATGAAGTTGATGAGGATGGAAATTCTGATGACCAAGAATTTGAGAGGCTCATTGAATGGGTGAATAAAGAGAGAAGGAGATTAAGTCCTTAATCTTAGATATAGCCTTTCTGAACGAAATAACAACCAAGAAGATTATATTCTTTATCGGTTCTTCTATTTAGAACGGACAGGGGTTTGAAGGCTCTAACCAACCTCCTCACAAAAGTTATCGTTGAATCACGCCACCTGTTTCAGCGTGCGCTCGATCTGCCCGATGTGGCGGTTCATGTGCTGCCGCATGAATTTGAGTCCCTGAACGATGTTCATCTTTCCAGCAAACGGGTGCTTGAAGAGTTCACGCCCCGTGAAATCATCATCTAAACCCTCGTATGCTTTTTTCATGTTTGCACGAATCTCATCCCATTGCGAAACGGCTTCCTCGTACGTTACGCTGGCATCTTTCGGCAACTGAACCACTTTGGGAGCTTTGTATTTGACGGGCAACGATATGGCGAAGTTCAGCAGCTTCTGCTTCAGCCCTGCTTGAAAAGTGGCCTTGCCGAAACCACCCACCTCCAGTTTTTTGTTCAGGTAGCTCAATGCGCCACGTTCGGCAATTATCAGGTGGTAAATGACCTCTGTAACGGACCAAGAGTTCGCATCTGGTTTCTTCTCCAACGTTTCTGCTGGATACTTAGAAAGCTCTTGGAGCAACTGCTGTCGCTCGTTCTCCATTTGGTTATAAACACTCAAAAGTTCTTTCTGCGTAGCCATGGGATTGATGGGTTTAGTTGTCCGACAGGCGGTCGATCGGGGCATTCAGTTTAAGCGGATTCCAATAGCGCCAAGCGCGGTACGATTCGTAAGCTCTTGCATTGTTTGCCAGCCATTTCAGGAATGCGTCTTTATTGGTCGTTTCGTAAATGCTGGCCACAAATGGCGCCAATCTGCCCGTTTGTTCCAAGCTGTTCATTCGTTCAAACAGTTCAGCCGCTTTGGTCTCTTGGTATTTCCAGTTTGCCAAGAGACATTTCCGCAGCGCGAGTTGCTCCGCTATCGTTCCACTCTTTTCACTCGCGCAGTTTTTGGCCAGCATCTGCCCGAAATCAGCATCGAATCTGTTCGGTTCCGCACTCCAGCCATCTTTCGTTATAGAATTCAGACTTTCCGAAATAAGCACGGCACACGAACGCGAAATTTCAGGGTCATCCGTCATGTTGAAGCAGACCTCGGCATAGAGCCAAGCCCACAGCGGATCATTTGAAGCCTTCATCAACTTGGAAGCCCAGAAGTAGTTCTCCGCAAAATTCGGGGCGTTCCGAATTCCCAGTTCGAATGTGGCAAGCGCCTCGGCCGATTTCTCCACATCAACATTCCGTTTCCCTAATTGGAGATAGAGACTTCCCGCTTGCGGAAATTTCTGGATACCATAGCGCAAAGCATCCAGTTCTTTCTTGTTGTCCCCGTCTGGATTTTTCTTCTTGTCGTTCAGGTCAGAATAGCAGTCGGCCAGCAGAAGATACAGGTCTGGTTGCACGTTTTGGTGATACTGAAGATCGTGCAGGTATTTTTCTGCCTTCTTCGCATCGCCAGCTTTCAAATACGCTTTGCCGATCTCAAACGTGTAGTCATATTCGTGAGGTTTGAGATTACGCGCCTTTTTCAGCAGGGCAATTCCCAACGAATATTCGCCAGCATCTACTTTCTGAATTCCTTCCACGCCAAGCGTGTAGGCTTCATCATCTGCGCTCTGCGCGAAAAGGATGGTGGGCAGCAACAGTAGGATGGTAAGCGTTCTCATTGGGGTAAAGGTAACGATTGAAGCGTGGCAAATTCGGCCGCTTCCCGAACGGAAATTTGGTGTTACATGAACTTGATGACAAAAGTCAGCACGGATTGAAACCTAAATCAGGAACCTGCCGTTTGACGACCAAGACCAACTAAGGCCGTAGCAAATTGGAAAGACTTTACAGCTATTACAAGGAGCTTGAAAATGATCGATTGAGTTTCATTTTCAATGGAGATGTAAGCGATGATATTACTGACGGGATCATTCGGATCACCGAATTCAATGTCAACAATTTTGAGGCACTTGCCAAACTGAGCAGACGCATTTCCTTCATCATGGTGGAATGTTTTCAGAACGTAGTGCGCCACGGTGCCAAGCACGAGCCCGACAAGGACAAATCCAGCGGTCTGTTTGCTGCCCGCCTCATGGGCGATGCGAATTACGTGAGTTCGATCAACCTCATCGACATGGATGAGGTGAAACTGCTGAGCGAGAAACTCAGCCAGTTGAACAGCATTGAGAAGGACAAGTTGAAAGCACTCTATTTTGAGGTGTTGAACAATCAGGACATATCTGCCAAAGGCGGAGCAGGGTTGGGTCTTATTCAGTTGGCACGAAAAGCAGGACAGCCGATCTCGTATGACTTCGAGGCCATCAGCGAACAGCTTTCCAATTTCTATCTGTCACTTAAACTGACAGGAAATGATGCCGAAAGTCTGCCAGGAGAAGCACTCCGATTTACCAAGGAGTTCGACAAGCGCATAAAGGATTCGGATGTGGTAATGATCTACAAGGGCGATTTCGGCAAAGATTCGATCATGCCCATCATCCAGATCATTGAGGAAAAGGTGAAGAACGACAACGACTTCATGGGGTCGAAAGGTTTTTTCCTCATCTTGGTGGAGATGCTACAGAACGTATCTCGCCAAAACATTGGCAATGTAAGTAAGGACGGGATCTTCATGATCACTGAAGATGCAGAGGGATCATATTGGACATCTGTCGGCAACGTGGTGGACGGCAAGACCAAAGACCTGCTTGCAGAACGCATTGAGAGCCTCAATGCAATGGATGAAATGGAATTGAAACAGGCGTATAAGAAAACCCTCAGAGAAGGGTCGTTCAGCGAAAAGGGTGGAGCCGGACTGGGACTGATTGAGATTGCCCGTAAAAGTCATGCAAAGCTGCGGTACTGCTTTGACGATATGGGTGATGACCGGTACTTTTTTACGTTCAACGTTAAATTTTAAGCGATTATGGAATCATTACGATTGGAGCCTACAGAGGACACGCCATTGATTGATTTTAACACATCAACCGGGGTGTTCACCGTTGAAGGAAGGGCTTTGCCTGAGGACGCACACGATTTCTTCAAGCCCATTGAAGAATGGCTACAGGAGTATGTTGAAGCCCCTTTGGACATGACCACCGTAGAGATGAAGATCGATTACTTCAACTCGGCCGCCACGCGCTATATCTTCAATATTCTGATGATGTTTGAGGACATTTCGGATACAGGCAAGGATGTGAAGGTCATCTGGTTTTATAAGGCCGATGACGAGATGATTGAAACCAAAGGCGAAGAGCTTGAGAGTATCCTTGAACTTCCTTTTGAAATGAGAACCATTTAAGCGCCAATGGCCAACAGTTCTGTAGCAGGTGGCAATGCCCGTACCCGATATACCGTATATGGGGCGCTGTTCGGATTTGCGTTTCCGGTAGTAGCCACTATGTTCGATGCGTACATGCGCGACCTCGGCCTGGGGTTCGGTGGCCTCCTCGAAGCACAGCGGACGCAACCCTTGCATTGGATCATTGATACGGCTCCGATCTTCCTCGGACTGTTTGCACGGGTGGCAGGAGACAAACAGCAAGAGGTCTCGGAGCTTAACGAAGGTCTGGAGGAACTCGTGCGTAAGCGAACCAACGAACTGAGCGAGCAGAACAATGAATTGCGCGTTACCCAGTCGGAGCTTTCGGACAGTTTGGACCGCATTTCACAGAGCATCAATTACGCACAGCGCATTCAGGATGCAATTATTGCCAACACCGAAGAACTGCGGCACGATTTCGTAGACTCGTTCGTCATTTTCCGCCCGCGAGATATTGTAAGTGGCGATTTCCCGTGGTATTTGAAGAAAGACCGCTATCACTATTTCGCGGCAGTAGACTGCACAGGACATGGTGTGCCAGGTGCGTTCATGTCGCTCGTGGGGCATTTTCTGCTGCATCGGATCGTGAAAGAAAAAGGCTTTACAGACACGGATCAGATCCTGAACGAACTGCATAAGGAGATCGTGGTGGCACTCAATCAGGAATCCGATCTGGAAGTGCATGATGGCATGGACATGGCCATCTGTCGGGTGGATATTGAGAAGCAGGAGATTCAGTTTTCGGGTGCGGGCAATCCGCTCTACCATCTTTCTGATGGCGAATTTGCGGAGCATAAAGGTGATTTTTGGAGCATTGGCGGCACGCAGTACCGTAAGCGTGAGCCTTACACTTCCGAAACCTTCAACTACAAGAAAGGTGACCTCATTGCCATGTTCTCAGATGGGATCACGGATCAGTATTCGGATGATGGCACCAAAAAATTCGGCTTCAAGCGCATTCAGAAACATCTCACGCAACATCACGACCAAGGAATGGAGCATATTGCTCACACGTTTCAGAAGGAAATGGATGCGTGGATGGGAACACATCGCCAAATGGACGACATGCTCTTCATGGGAATCCGCCTATGACGATCGCTGCACGACAGATAACGGTTTCAGGGAAAGTTCAAGGAGTTTGGTTCCGCAAATACACGTGCGATAAGGCGCGGGAATTTGGATTGAAAGGAACGGTACAGAACCTTGAAACGGGTCAGGTGCTGATCCATGCGATTGGCCCGCCTCAATTGGTTGCTTCTTTGGAGCAATGGTGCTGGCAAGGCTCGCCAGAATCGAAGGTAACGGATGTGAGATCGGTTGAAGTGGAGCCGAAGCCTTACACAACGTTCGATATCATTGAGTAAATCTGCCCTGCAGGGTTTTCAAAACAGGGATGTCGGAAATGCCACTTTTACGAATGAACTCATCCTTTTCTCGGTTTCGCTCCCATGGAGCTAATGACCGTCAGTAGGCGCATTTCTACCATAATGGCGTTCCTACGGAACTGCGCAAGTCCCAGCGGGACGGAATTATGGTAGCAACAGGGTCTGATCGGTGGGTCAAAGTCCCGTAGGGGCGACACCTTTTCAGAACAGATTTCTCTTTTCGGACACCCCTGTTTCCAAAAACCTTGAAGGTCTCAGAATTACCACGGATTTTTCGCGTACTCGCCCTCTAAGAATTCTGGTAGCTGGTTCGGTGCCAAGTTGCTTGCAATGATCTTGTTGTTCTTGTCAAGCACGTAGAGTTCGGGTGTGATGTCGATATGATATTTTCGGTCGAAACGACTTTTGCGCTCAGGGTCAAAAGCATTGTGGAACGTCATGTTGTTCTTGCGGATGAACTCTTGCCACTTCGCTTTGTCCTCATCCAAGCACAGCGCGAACACATCCAGCCCGCGGTTTTTCCATTCGTTGTAAACACGCACCATATCGGGCGTTTCCTTCTGGCAATGCTCGCAGTCGTACGAGTAGATGTAAACCACTTTTATCGGAGTTTTCATGCCATAAATGGAAACAGGCTCACCTTTTTCGTTCGTTGCCTGCACATCCTGTCCGATCTTACCTAAAAGACTCGGTTTCATCAGGCTGATCTCTCCACGCAGTCCTTTTATCTCTTCTGGATTTGACCAGAACGCGAGTTCAGGCGTCCAATATTTGTCGATCATGTGTACGTAAAGCGCCTCTGTTCCCATTGTTTTGGGCGTTTTGTATTCGAGCGCGATCCAATTCACGGTGAATTTGAAAAGCTCCTTGTTACCCTTTGTTTTGGTAATGAGCTCATCGGAATATTTGATCAACGAATCTGCATTCTGAGGCGTCAGTTCGCGGATGTATCTGCGAAGCTTGTTGGCGTAAACGGGCGTTCGCATGGTCCAGTCAGCCGCAAAATCCACATTATCAAAAAACGCTTTTCGGTAGGCATAAACCTGCGCCACTTGGTCAACTTCTCCGTTCGGGAGCTTCGGGTAGGTCAGTTCCGGATTTTGCCCAGACATCTTGAATTTGGTAAAGAACGCGTTCGGATGATTGTCCTCAAACCATTTCACATGATCGGCACGCTCCTTCACCAGTTTGTCCTGCTCGGCTTTGAAACGCGTGTATTCGGACGTTCCCTCTTGTAATCCTTCAAGCTGCTTGTTCACGGGGTTCAAACGGTTTCCGAACTCCGCCTCAAACTTCAGGTTCTTGTACAGCAACTCATTGTCCAGGCAGCCATTTACGTTCATCGAATTCACATAATCGCCTTTAGTGGTTGTGAGTTTGAATTCCTGATCCTTGCCCAGAAGCAATTGAAAATAGCTGTTGTCAGATTTCAGCATCAGGTAGTAGAAGCCGTTGGGAAGCAGCGAATCGGCATCGAAAACGAACAGGCCGTTTGCATCGGCTTTGGCCGAATCGAGCAGATAGTTCTGGTTACCGAAAACGCCCAGCAGCTTGGCCACATCGTTACCAGCCCCGTTTATCTGCATCTCCACATGCATGTGGCCGCTGGGTTTTTCCTGCGTGTCGTTGGCTTGGTTAGTCGGTTCTTGCTGTGCTCCGCCACACGCAAACAATAGCGTTGACAGAACCAAATGAATGAGACCCATCATCAGATTCGGTTTTTGCATTCCTACAACGAGGTTTGAGTTCTTAAGCAGCGCCTTGATCCTTCGGGGTAAAGCTTGCCAGATCGCGATCGAACAGATACATGCCGCCCTTGTCAGAACCGATCAGGTCGAGTTTATCGATCAGCGTCTGCGCCAACCGCTCTTCTTCGATCTGCTCAGAAACATACCATTGCAGGAAGTTATGCGTAGTGTAGTCTTTCTGCTTGAGGCATGTATCCACAAGGTCATTGATCTCTTTGGTCACGATCTGCTCATGCTGCAACACTTTCGTGAAGATCTCGCGCGCATCCTTGTATTCTTTAGGTGGCGCACCGATGGTCGGAACCAGTGCGTGGCCGCCACGGTCGTTGATGTAATGGAACAACTTCAGCATGTGCACGCGTTCCTCATCTGCCTGTGTGTAGAGGAACGAACTGATACCGTTCAATCCCGACTTTTCGGCCCACGAGGCCATGGAAAGGTAATATTGAGATGATTCGAACTCCAGCTCGATCTGGTGGTTCAGCAGTTTTTCAATCTTCTTGTCAAGCATGTCTTTGTCTTTTTATGTGACGAAAGCAAAGGTAAAACCACCTCCGATTAAATGAAAATTTGAGTTCAATTGATTCTGGAAGGGTAAGAGTATTATGAATGGAATGTATTTGAATTAAACGATTTGGCGCGTAAGAAATGAAAGTATTGCGCTGTGGAGTTTGTATCAAGCTGACCACATTTGTATCGTAGAATTAAATTCAAGCGTCATGAAAACGATAAAAACACTTGCTCTGCTGCTGCTTACGGCCACAGGTCTGTTGGCACAGCCAAATCCCGACAACATGTTCATTGATGGATATGTGACAGATGCCAGCGGAAATGCGGTGGCCAATCAACAGGTCTGCGTTTATTACAACTCAAGCAACCCGGCCCTACCGTCCGATTCGTTGTGTACCAACACCGACTCAATCGGATATTACTTTCTTCCAATTCAGAACGGATCGCTCACCGGTCCCAATGTGGATTTCAACGTGTTCACCTACGATCCATGTTCGCAGCAACTGCTCACACAAACGCGAAGCAACTATCAGGGAACCATCGACACGGCAAATGTCAATTTTCATGTATGCTTGAATGGAACGGGTTGCAACGGTCTCACTCCGCTCATTTCTACAACCTCCAATTGGAGCAATAATCAATGGGTCATCATATTTACTGCTGGAGCTACTGGAGGTACTCCTGCATATACCTATCAATGGGGAGGTGTAATGGCCAACCAAACGGGGCCCACCGTCACCTACTTGGCGGCACCGAACCAAGTGTTTGACATTTGTTTGACCGTTGCCGATGCAAATGGCTGCACAGCTACAACATGCGATACGGTCTATTCTGGTGGGAGTCAGAACCCCTGTACAGCCTCCATCCAAGTGGATAGTTCGCTGCTGGGAATCTCACTTACCGCCAGCAGCACGGGCGTGGCTCCCTTCACCTATCTATGGAATTCTGGAGATACTACGGCCCAGATCTCCGGGTTGGCTCCCGATAGCGTTTACTGCGTAACGGTTACGGATGCGAACGGATGCATGGCAACAGACTGCTACACCAATGCGAACTCCATCGGTTGCTCGGCTTACATTCAGGCAACGACTGACTCGTTTGGCATCACCACGTTTGTAGCCAGTTCTAATGGAACCGCTCCGTTCACCTATAGTTGGTCAACAGGCCAGATCACCCAAAGCATCATGGCAGAAGTTGCCGGGGTCTACTGTGTGGAGGTCATAGATGCCAATGGCTGTTCGGCAACCGCATGTGATACTATTCCGCAGCCGAACAGTAACGGCTGCTCCGTGCAGATCAGCTCTTCTCAGAATCCGGTCGATCCATACACTTACCTACTTAGTGCCAGTTCATCAGGTGTTGCTCCATTCACCTACCTGTGGGACAATGGCGACACGACACAGACCGTTACATACAGTTTCAACCAACAGGGAATTTTCGGGGCGTGCGTTACGGTAACGGATGCCACGGGCTGCACGGCCACAGATTGCGACACGCTGGTGGTAGATACCAATAGCACGGGCAACTGTACCGCTGGATTCTATTACTATTCAAGCTCCAACCCGAATAACCCGATCGTGGAAGGAGAGGCTGTGAACTTCTATTTCAGCGGTTCGCTTGCAAATACCAATTTCTACAGTTGGTCGGTGCAAGGAATGGGAGCGTCTCTTTATTCATACAACATGAATCCGGTTTTCACTTTCCCGGCAGCTGGAACCTACCAAGTATGTGTAACCGTGTATGATAGTTTGATCAACTGTTCGGATACGCAGTGTATGACCGTTTGGGTCGACAGCTCAACCTTTTCTGGCTGCGATGCCTCCTTCATATCATCTGGGCAAACACCGATAGGTTACACATTTACTGCGAACGTGCAGGATTCGAGCCTCTACTATTATTGGACGATCGATAATCAATTTGCGGGTAATGGCTCAAGTCTGTATTCTCCAGGATTTACAAATGGAGTACACACCATCTGCCTGAACTTGATCGATTCGTTGAACATGTGTTCCGATCAGCAATGCCAGACCATTACGGTTGGAAGCAATAATTGCTACGGCTATATTTCTGGACAAGTGTATGCCGGAAGCAGCAATCAACCACTGGATCTGGGCGTGGTCTATCTCATCACCTACGATTCGCTTACCAATCAGCTTACAGCGGTTGATAGCATGGTGGTTGATTCTGGAAATTACTACTTCTTCGGCCCATTGGCCTGCGGCAATTATTTGGTGAAAGCAGCCGCCTCGCAGGGAAGCCAATACTTCAGCAATCACATTCCAACCTATTACGGCAACTCACCTTTCTGGGGATTTGCACAAACCGTGTCGCTGGCGCAGGCCAACTCTCAGGTAGCGGCCGATATTACGCTTATTGCAGCCAATAATCCTGGCGGTTCAGGCTTCATTGGTGGCGATGTGACGCAAGGAGCCAACAAGACCGATGAGGGCGACCCGTTGGCAGGAATGGAAGTGCTGCTCTTTACCGAGAATGGCGATGCGGTGGCGCATACAGTTACGGATGCCAGCGGAACATTCAGCTTCAGCGATCTGGGCTATGGAACCTATCAGGTTTATGTGGAGGTTTTGGGTGTTCAGACAATACCTGCGGTTGTGACGATCGGGGAAAATGAGCCATCGGTCAATGATGTGCACATTCTTGCATCCGAAACGCTTATTTCAACGGGTATTGAAGCGTTCAATTTCGATGGAGCGATCAGTGAGGTTTACCCGAATCCGGTAGCCGACCGCGCATACATTGGATTCAACCTTCCAAGTGAGGTGATGGTGGATATTTCCATCCTCGACCTGACGGGTCGTACCATCTCAACGGAAAGTGTGGCCATTGCTGGCGGAGAGAACAAGTTCACCATCAGCACAGATAAACTGAACAGCGGTTATTACTTCCTCAATATTCAGGATGTGGATGGCAACTTTAGCGTAACACGTAAATTCATGAGAGTCGATTGATGGGTTTCGATTCTTGTTCGGTCGGGAAGGGCTGCCATTTGGCGGCCCTTTCTTTTTCAATTAGACCTCGTAGGTTTTCGGAACAGGGGTATCCGAAATGCCACTTTTACGAATGGATTCATCCTAATTTTCAGTTTCGCTCCTATGGAGCTTATGACCGTCAGTAGGCGCATTTCTACCATAATGGCGTTCCTACGGAACTGCGCAAGTCCCAGCGGGACGGAATTATGGTAGCAACAGGGTCTGATCGGTGGATCAAAGTCCCGTAGGGGCGACACCTTTTCAGAACAGATTTCTCTTTTAGGACACCCTGTTTTGAAAACCTACGGGGTCTATCCTTTAGAACCGCTTAAGAATATGCTCCACATCGCTCCCATATCCGCCTCCAAAAAGATTCACATGCACCATAAGCGGGTAGAGCTGCCCGATGGGAAAGCGTTCCTGCCATCCGCTTTCCAGCGGATAAACTTCGTTGTAGGCCTCAACCCAGGCATTGCCAAAACCACCGAAAAGCGTCATCATGGCCAGATCCATTTCGCGATGGCCGAAATACACGGCCGGGTCGTATATACTGGACAAGCCATCTGCTGCAACCATCATGTTTCCGCTCCAAAGATCGCCATGCAGCAGGCTCGATTTCTCGGTAGGGAAGATGTTCTCAAGTTCCACGAACAACGCCTCGAACCCTCGTTTCATTGCAGAGGTAAGTAGACCATTCTTTTCGGCCAGTTTCATCTGTGGAATAAGCCGTTCTTCTCTGTAGAAATCTGCCCATGTTCCATGTTCTGAATTCCGCTGCGGCAACGACCCGATGTAATTGTCATGATCGAGGCCGAAAGATCCATTTAAAATGGAGTGCATTTTGGCCAAGTTTCTTCCGAATACGTTCCAGAATTCCGGTCTCGGAGAACCCCGTTGAATCCATTCCAAAATGAGAATCTGCTGATTTTCTACATGGCCTACGAAAACAGGCTTCGGAACGATGAAATCGGAGGCTGAAAGCAGTTCCAGTCCGCGTTTTTCAGCTTCGAACATGTTCGGAAATCGTACAGCGCTGTTCTTTTTGAGGAAAAACTGTCCTTCAGTGGTTTTCAGACGGTAGGTTTCGTTGATGTCGCCTCCCGAAACGCTTTCTGTGGAAACCAGCACACCCAAGTTGTGCCGGACCAGCAGTTTGCCCAGATCGTGCTCAAATTCCGTATTCACAGGCACGAAACTAAAACATGAAAAAGAATTACATTTGCCGTCCGCTTTGGGGGATTAGCTCAGTTGGCTAGAGCGCTACACTGGCAGTGTAGAGGCCACCGGTTCGAATCCGGTATTCTCCACCCGACCGGACACTACCAATTTTTCAGGCAGTGTCCGGTTTTTATTTTTGCTGGAACCCTTGTCAATAGCCAGACACAGAAGGAGGGCCGAGTTGATCGAAGCGGTTCGACATTTCTCCCCGTCAAATTCGATCATTTCAGGAAAAATCGAACCAAGTAACTTGGAACGCGTCTCCGCATTCCCGTTTTCAAACAGTTCTCCCAAGGAATTCATGACCCCTACTGCCTTTCCGAGAAGTTCCTTTTTCTCTGAGACATCAGATGAAAGCTCCGACAATTTACGAGTGGCCTCCTCGCGAAGGGAGATATACCGTGTTCTCATCTCACGGTATTCATCGCCACCGATTACGCCATCGGCAAGGTTGTCCTGCAAAGTCTGGATCCGTGTGTTCTGCCGATGAATTTCGTCTTTCAGTTCCCTTTCATTCCGTTTCCGCTGGACCGAATTCCCATTCAAAAGTTGGATGAACAACTGCTGAAGGATGACTTCAGCATCTGAGTCCAGCGTCATGCTGTTCATGATCTCCGTGACCGTTGCATTTGCCAGTTCGACCCGGTAACGTTCGTTCCGGCAATGATTACAGTAATAATATGCGTGTTGCGTCCCATTTCGGGAACGGGACCTACTTCCGGTGAGTTTCCCGCCACAACTGGTGCACTTCAGGATGCCACGTAAGGGCAAGAGTTCATTGCGTCTTGAAACAGATAGCCGTTTTCGAGGGAAGTTGCCCGTAAGTACCTGTTGTACCAAATAGAACACTTCCTCGGACACGAGAGCCTCATGTTGACCTTTTACCAACATGTAAGGCTCATTGTCCTGTGCCGGCACCTCTATCATTCCCATGTACATCGGGTTGCGGAGCATTTCTGAGAATCGGCTTCTTTGAACGGGGATTCCCTTGCGGTTCACTTCTGCGCGCACTTCTGATTGAGGTTGACCCTTGGCCACCTGTTCGAACGCCCAACGAATAACGTCCGCACGGTCACTCGGTACAATGATCGGACGGTTATTCTCATCACGCGTATTCCTGTATCCGTATGGAGCCGAACGGCACCACCTCCCGGCCTTGAGTGCTGCGCGGATGCCGCCACGGATCTTGATCGATCTACGGTCATTGTCCACCTCCGGCATGACCAGATACATGGCCAGCATCATCTTGTTCTCCGGCACGGAAAAGTCGATCGGCTGTTCGATGGCCTGCGCTTCCACACCATGACGACCGAGCCGTTCGATCATCCGGTAGGCGTCAAGCGCATTCCTGGAGAACCTGTCCCACGAGGAGAACAGAAGAAGATCGACCTGACCACGGTTCCCTTTCAGCCATGAAAGGAACCGATTGAATTCGGGACGCTCGAAACTCTTGGCCGAATGGTCCTCCCGGATAGTGTATACGATCTCGATCCGATTGCGGGAACAATAAGCTTCAATGGCGTCTGTCTGCACATCAAGGCTGTATCCTTTGGCCTGTTCGTCACTTGAGACGCGGGCCATCAGCACAGCGCGTTTCCCTCTGTTCTTTTCTCTGTTCATGGTCGATGTGGTTGATGATTATTTCTGCAAGGGTGGTCAGGAAACCCAGCTTCTCCGACAACTCCTCATCCGTGTATTTCTCCCTTTTGGGGTCTATCAGTTTTCTACATTCGTTTAACGATAGCATGAATTGTTACGATGCATCGTGCTCTGTCTTTCCAGTAGCCCGATACCTGTGCCAATAGGTCTGATGTGTTCAGTACCGTCATTTCAGTTTCAATTTTCTGGTATCCGATATCGATAGGATCTTTCCGTTTCCGATCTGGATGTCCAGTTGATGGTGGCCGCGTCCTTCGAGAAGCTCCTCAAGGCGTTTGGGGTTGTGGACCTGACTCTTCTCGGTCACCTCTATCATGTTCATTTCACCTTCATTGTCGAACCTCGCAGCTGTAAAAGTCAACTAATTCGGTAATGATTTTCTAAAGTTAAGAGGTATGTCATTTATTCCTTGATGATGCCTCATTTCGTTGTAGTAAAAGAGATATTGTAGGAGCTCATCCTTCAGTTCCTCAACGGTGTCATAGTGT
>WGMW01000062.1:7500-18947 GCA_016124845.1 Flavobacteriales bacterium | reverse complement strand
TTTCGGCATCCATGTACCAGGTCATACCGCAGACTCAACCTGACAGAGGGAAGAAACTAACGCACAGGGTCATTGCCCCAAGGGATCGTCCAACTCCAATGCCAAGCTACTCAACTCTTGAAAACAAACATATAAGGGATTAGAGCGGCATCCTTTTTTGTCCGCAGGCAAAAAAGATATAGCGAAAAGCCCGCCCGCGCCCTGATCGCTTCGTTGTCCTTCGTTACATCGCACTGCGTCCGTTACTCAGGATGACACTCAGCGGCCCACGCGCGGGAACGCCCCCGGAAAAGGGGGATACGAAAAAGGGGAAAAGGGAAATTCGTAGGGGTAAGACCCTTTGACAGTTCGACATGCTCACTGCAGGCAAGTTCAGGGTGACGCGGTCGTTTGGTTTGATGTAAAGGGGTTTCGGATAGGCGTTTTTCCTGTTCAAATCCCTGTTGAAAACCGAAGCACAATAAACTCGACCCCGCATGGGTCTAATACTATATTTATTGTCCTCAAGAACGGAACGTAGGCTGAAGGAAATGGCGGAAGAAACCAAGTATGGCGCAGAACAGATACGGTCGCTTGAATGGCATGAGCACATTCGGCTGAGGCCCGGGATGTACATTGGAAAACTGGGCGATGGGTCGCAGTCGGACGATGGTATTTACATCCTGATAAAGGAGGTGATCGACAACTCCATTGATGAGTTTGTGATGGGCAATGGCAAGACCATTGAGGTGACGGTGAAGGACCGCTCGGTGCGTGTGCGCGATTACGGTCGTGGTATTCCGCTGACGAAGGTGGTGGATTGTGTGAGCAAGATCAACACGGGCGCGAAGTACGATTCGGTTGCATTCAAGAAGTCGGTGGGTCTGAACGGGGTTGGTACGAAGGCGGTGAACGCGATGTCTTCGAACTTCCTGATCCAGTGTTTCCGTGAGGAGCAGACGAAACTGGCGGAGTTCCAGAAAGGTGTGATAACGAACGATGCGGCCATTGAGCCGAGTAGCCAGCGCAAGGGAACGCTGACCTACTTTGAGCCAGACGAGACGCTTTTCAAGGGCTATCATTTCCGCGATGATATTGTGCGGAGGATGATGTGGAACTATTGCTACCTGAACCCAGGTTTGACAATTGTTTTCAATGGCGAGAAGCTGACATCGGAAAACGGGTTGAAAGACCTGTTGGAGGCGAAGATCGATGATGAGATCCGCTACCCGATCATTCACCTGAAAGGCGAGGATATTGAAGTGGCTATCACGCACGGCAATTCATCCCGTGAGGAATATTATTCGTTCGTGAACGGACAGCATACGACCATGGGCGGTACGCACCAAGGGGCTTTCCGCGAGGCGTTTGTGACAACGGTGAGAACACACTTCAAGAAAGAGTTTGATGCGAGCGATGTGCGAAGCGGCATCATCGCAGCCATTTCGGTGAAGGTGATGGAGCCTGTTTTCGAGAGCCAGACCAAGACGAAGTTGGGTTCGCAGAACGTGGCAGAAGATGGCCCTTCGATGAAGGCGTTTATCGGGGATTTCCTGAAGACGGAACTCGATAACTTCCTGCATAAGAACTCGGATGTAGCGGAACTGCTGTTGAAACGAATTCAGCAAGCGGAACGTGAGCGGAAGGAGCTTTCGGGTATCAAGAAGCTGGCGCGTGACCGAGCCAAGAAGGCGAGCTTGCACAACAAGAAATTGCGCGATTGCCGCGTTCATTTCGACTCAAACAAGGACAGGGCAGAGGAGACCACGATTTTCATTACGGAGGGAGATTCGGCTTCTGGTTCTATTACCAAAAGCCGTGACCCGAATACGCAGGCGGTTTTCAGCTTGCGTGGTAAGCCGCTGAACAGCTACGGGCTTTCGCGAAAGGTGGTTTACGAGAACGAGGAGTTCAACCTGCTACAGGCGGCTTTGAACATTGAAGATGGTTTGGAAGGTCTGCGCTACAACCGGATTGTAATTGCCACCGATGCGGACGTGGACGGAATGCACATCCGTTTGCTGCTGCTCACATTCCTGCTGCAATTCTTCCCCGATCTGATCAAGAACGGGCACGTTTACATTTTGCAGACGCCACTTTTCCGTGTGCGGAACAAGAAGGAAACGCGCTATTGCTATTCGGAGGAAGAACGGAGAGATGCAATTGCCAGCTTAGGACGGAATCCGGAGATCACCCGATTCAAGGGATTGGGAGAGATTTCGCCAGATGAGTTCAAGAACTTCATTGGCGAGGATATGCGGTTGGATCCGGTGGAGATCAGAAAGGAAGATCACCTGAGCCAGATGTTGGAGTTCTTTATGGGCAAGAACACGCCCGATAGGCAGGATTTCATCATTGAGCGCTTGAGGGTGGAGAAGGATATCGTTGAGGAGGAAGTTGAAGCGTGAAAAAGGGGGAATGTAGCGTACGTATTCATTTACAGATATAACTTTTGAAAAGACATTTTTTGGCCACAGAGACACAGATTTTCACAGATTTCACAGAGATTTCTGTGAAACCCTCTGTGTTTTCTGTGTCTCTGCGGCTATTTGATGTTGTTCTTGCATACAAGTAGACTATCAATATGATGGCTTCGAACAAACATGGTGGAACTCACAACGAATACATTAATTATTTACAGAAACAGCAAAAGGACACCTCGGTGAAGGGGAAACACATTTCCTAATTCCCGAATTACCTCTTGAAAGACATGAGCGAGGAAAACGAGCCGATAGAAAACGAAGAAGGAAAAGATGGCGATGCTGGGAACAGCATTGCCGTGAGCGGGATGTATCAGGATTGGTTTCTTGATTACGCCAGCTACGTTATTCTCGAGCGTGCCGTTCCTACGATCGAGGATGGATTGAAGCCTGTTCAGACGCGTATCATGCATTCCATGTTCGAGCTGGAAGATGGTCGCTACAATAAGGTGGCGAACATCATCGGGCATTGCATGAAGTACCACCCGCATGGCGATATGGCCATTGGCGATGCGATCGTTGGACTGGGGCAGAAGGAACTACTAATCGACACGCAGGGAAACTGGGGAAATACCCTTACGGGCGACCGTGCTGCTGCTGGTCGATACATTGAAGCGCGACTTTCCAAATTTGCGTTGGAAGTGGTTTTCAACCCGAAGACCACTGAGTGGAAGACCTCTTACGATGGACGGAACAAGGAGCCGGTCACACTTCCTGTCAAGTTTCCGTTGCTGTTGGCGCAAGGCGTTGAGGGTATTGCGGTCGGACTTTCGACCAAGATACTGCCGCACAATTTCAATGAGTTGATCGATGCTTCCATTCAGATCCTGAAAGGAAAGAAAGCGTCTGTTGTGCCCGATTTCCAAACGGGTGGAATGATCGATGTGAGCAATTACAACGATGGTCAGCGCGGAGGTAAAGTGCGTGTCCGTGCCAAGATCGGCAAGGTGGATACCAAGACGTTGGTGATCACGGAGATCCCATACGGAACGAATACTTCCAACCTTATCGACAGCATTCTGAAAGCCAACGATAAGGGCAAGATCAAGATCAAGAAGGTGGAGGATAACACGGCAGAGAACGTGGAAATTCTCATTCACCTCGCCACAGGAATTTCGCCCGATAAGACCATCGATGCGCTTTACACGTTTACGGATTGCGAATCGAGCATTTCTCCGAATGCGTGCGTGATCGTGAATGAAAAACCGATGTTCATGTCGGTTTCGGAGATACTGCAGATCAACACGCAGCAGACCCTTGATCTGCTGCGAAGGGAGTTGGAGATCAAACTGGGCGAACTGCAAGAGCAATGGCATTTCGCTTCGCTGGAGAAGATCTTCATTGAGAACCGCATTTACCGCGATATTGAAGAGGAGGAAACGTGGGAAGGTGTGATCAGCGCCATCGATAAAGGTCTGAAACCGCACATCAAGCACTTGATCCGCGAGGTGACGGAAGAGGATATTGTTCGCTTGACGGAGATCCGCATCAAGCGTATTTCCAAGTTCGATAGCAACAAGGCTGACGACAACATTGCTGCATTGGAAGGTAAGATCGCGGCTGTGAAATACGACCTCGACCACTTGGTTGATTTTGCGGTGAACTACTTCAAGAATCTGAAGGAGAAGTACGGAAAAGGTCGCGAGCGTAAGACGGAGATCCGTCAGTTCGATACCATTCAGGCTGCACGTGTTGCGGTAGCCAACGAGAAGCTATACATCAACCGCGAAGAAGGCTTCATCGGAACGGGCATGCGCAAGGACGAATACGTTTGCGATTGCTCAGACATTGACGACATCATCGTTTTCATGCGCAACGGTTTCATGAAAGTGGTGAAGGTCGATAGCAAGGTTTTCGTTGGTAAGGACATCATTCACGCGGCCGTGTTCCGTAAGAACGACAAGCGCACCATATATAATATGGTATATCGTGATGGCCCGCGCGGGAATTATTTCGTGAAGCGTTTCCCGGTCACGTCCATCACGCGCGACAAGGATTACGACCTCACGGCAGGAACCGAGAACAGCAATGTGGAATGGTTCACTGCCAATCCGAATGGCGAAGCTGAGGTGATTGCGGTACACGTTCGCCCGAAACCGAAGTTGAAGAAACTCAAATTCGATTTCGACTTTGCGGAGCTGGCCATCAAAGGCCGCGCAGCCAAAGGGAACATGTTCTCGAAAAATCCGCTCAAGAAGATCGAGTTCAAGGAGAAAGGACTTTCTACACTTGGTGCGCGCAAGATCTGGTTCGATGATACCGTTCAGCGTTTGAATGCAGAAGGGAGAGGCGAACTACTGGGCGAATTCTCGCCAGAGGATAAGATCCTGACCATCAACCAGGCAGGCGAGTACAAACTGCTTGGTTTCGACCTCAGCACGCAGTTTGATGACGACATGATCCTGATCGAGAAGTGGAATCCTGAGAAGCCGCTGACGGTCGTGTATTTCGACACGAAGAAGAAGCTTTACATGATCAAGCGGTTTTTGGTGGAGAAATCGACCAAACCCGTTGAGTTTGTTCCTGAAGGAGAAGAATTTCAACTGGAATTGGTCGCATCAGATTGGAAGCCGCGCTTGCAGATCAATTTCCGCAAGAAAGCGGGCGAGGAAGAAGCGCAATCCGAAGAGATCAACGTGGAAGAGTTCATTGCCGTGAAAGGCGTGAAGGCCAAAGGCAACATCCTCACCAAAGAGACCGTGAACACCATCGATCAACTGGAGCCGATTCCTTTTGAGCCACCAGTAACTGAGAAGGTTGAAGCCGATTCATCCGAAGATGATTCTGAGGGCGATTCTGAGGCATCCGAACAGGAAGTTGTAGCAGACGAAAAATCTCCAACTATTGAGCTGGACGTGGAAGCTCCGAATGAGGAAGAGGCGTCTCAGCCGAAAGAGGAAAAGCCTCAAGTACAAGTAAAAGAGGAAAAGCCGAAATCGCCACCAAAGAATGGTTCTTCGAGTGAAGGGCAGCTTGGATTGTTCTAACAAATAAAAAAGGTGGCTCAGGGCCACCTTTTCTTTTCAAGACGATTCGATTTATTTCACGAAACGGGACATTCCAATGATTTGACCGTGTACATCCACAGCACGTAGAAGATAGATTCCTTCCGAAAGCTGACTTATATCGATTATCGTGCGGTTTTCGGACGATGTTGCCAGCATTGCAATTCGCCCCATAGCATCCACAATTTCCAAGTTGGTTTGAGCGAAAACAGGGTTTTGAAGTTCAACGGTAAGTTGTGTTCGTGCTGGAATCGGATAGACCTTCATGCCAAATGTGGTAGCAGCTTCCGAAATTCCACTGATCGTATCGATGATGTTCACACAGTAATCTTCCACCTCGCCATCCTGCCCTTCTTGACAGGCGGTTTGCGGATAAGCTCCAAAGCCACCGGTTCCGTAAGCCATGGAAACACGCATTCGCGTAGATCCGAGGACAGCGTTTGATGGGATTGTGATCGTTCCGGAAACAGCCGATTGACTTCCCGGTATATCATCGACCAGCAGTTCAGAGTTGTCGAACGCTCCATTTTGATCCGCATCTATCCAAACGCGGAAGTGTTCTGTGTAGGCCTGTCCCGCAAAATCCGGTGTGAATGTGAAATCGATGGAATCACCGCGCTGAAGAGTTGCTGACATGTTGGTGAAATCCTCATAGCCATTGGCTGAGCCAGAGGAGCTATTTGAAAGATCACCGACCTCAATGCTTCCGATCCATTCGTAATCTGTACTGCCCGAGGACGCGCAATAAGCATTATCGATACAGGCACCGCAGCCAAATGTTGATAGCGTTTGAGTTGCCGAGAAAACAGTTGAATCACCGCTGCAATTGGTTGCAATTCGTACTTGGTATTCGGTACACGGGGCAAGGTCAGCAATGGTGTAGGTGGTAGAGGTGATCCCATCCATGTCGTTCCAAGTGGAGTTCCCTGCTTCTCGCCATTGGATCAGGTAGCTTTCGGCCGCCAGAACGGACGTCCACGTGGCCGTAACCGATGTATCAGTAAGGTTTCCAAGTTGAAATCCGGTGGGAGGTACGCAACAGCCATCCGTTTCAAAGAAAAGCGTGTCGGACCAATCTCCGGCAACACCATCGCAGATGGATTGCGCCACGAACCAATAATCTGTGCAGGCGGTCAGATTTGTCAGATTGAAGGAGTTCTGCGGAAGATTCGCAATGTCCGTGACGCTTCCTCCAATTTCAGCAAAGCTGATGTTGAATGAATCAATGTCCGCCAAACTGTTCCAACTGATCGTGGCAAGGGTGTCCGAAATGCCGGATGCCATCAACGTGAAGGGCGCAATACATCCGCCAGAGGAACAATTGTTCAGTATTTCGTCCAGCGCGCCCCGAACGTTCAGTCGTCCACCGGTAACACATTCTGTGGCGAGGTTGCTTACGGGATCCACGCCATTCAGTATGGCATCTCGCACCATCTGGGCAGCAAACGCAGGATCGGAATGTGAGATGGCTGCCAACGAGGCACAGGGGGCGGAATAGGCCAAGGCAACGGCACCTGCGGTTGCCGGACTGGCAAACGAAGTTCCGCTGGTGGTCTGGTATGTTCCGTTGGAAGCCGTTGTCCGCACGTTATCGCCAGGCGCACCGAGGTCGATGGTCGTTTGTCCGTAGCCGGAGAATGTCCGCACGTCTTGATCATCTGTTGCCGTTACCGCGATCAGATACTCGCTGGAGCAGGCGGTCGGCAGGTCGCCCACATTGTCAATATTGACATTATTGTTGGCGGTTGCTCCCGTGCTCAGAATACCCGACATGCCAAGCGTATCGTAAAAGGCACACCAAAGTGGCGCATCCGCTGGATCTGCGTTGTCAATTCCCCAGGAAGAATTTGTTACCACTACATAAGCACCTTTTGCGCCACTGGTCTGCTCGTAAAGTCGCCTCATTACCAACGGATAGGTGTATGCCTCAATGACGTTTGCCTCATTTGGGTTATTGGTGTTGCCAATGTCACCATAGGTGGTATTCATGATCTTCACATTCCAGTTCACACCAACAACTCCGGTTCCGTTGTTTCCAACCGCTCCGATCATCCCTGCCACATTCACACCATGACTTCCCCCATCCACGTTGTCGTCATGGTCAACCGGATTCCAGCCCAAGTAATCATCAATGTAGCCGTTGCCATCATCGTCCAGATCATTGTTCGGGATCTCGTGGTAATTGACCCAGTTGTTGGCCATTAGGTCTGGATGACTGAGGGCACCACCATCATCTACTACGCACGCAACAATGGTGTCTCCTGTTGCCGTTACGCCTCCTGTTGTGATGTCCCAAGCTTCGTCCGAATCAATGTCGGCATCGGGCGTGCCTCCGTTCTGCCCCGTATTAATATGCCACCATTGCTGGTTCAGCTGAGGATCGTCTGGGGTCGTGTTCCTATTCTGGATGTAATGATTCAGTTGGATCAACGAAACACCGGGATGATTCCAAACTTGCTGCAAGAACTGTTCGTGATGAATGTTCGGATCGAATTCCAACAGATAGGCGGCCATTGGAGATGAGAGAAGTCGATTCAGCTTCAAGCCTGTAGGTTGACCGTTGAAGAACTGATTTTCGGCAATCACATCCTCAATTTTAGCATTTGGAACCTGAACGATCAAGTTGCCTGGAACGATTTGCGGTCTTTCTTGAGCGAACATGGCTGTGGAAAACAACAGCGCCCAAAGGATTGTAAATATTTGCTTCATCAGATTTGGAATAAATGCAAGACGTAAATATAGTTGCTGGGTTGACGGTAACTGTGCTTATTGACACAATGGCTGGTTACCCTATGCCGATCAAGCGGTACTTTTGATGCCCATGCAAGAAGAGCATTTTGAACGGTGGACATTGCCGAACGGTATTCGATGTATTCATCGGACGGTCAATTCGCCTGTGGCGCATTTAGGATTTTTAGTCAACATGGGTTCGCGGGATGAACTGCCGGAAGAACACGGACTGGCGCATTTCGTGGAGCACACCATATTTAAAGGAACCAAGCATCGCAAAGCCTATCATGTGCTCAGTCGCATGGAAGACATTGGTGGCGAATTGAACGCTTACACTACCAAGGAGGAAACCGTTGTTCATGCCACATTTCTGAATCAGCATTATGCGCGGGCGGTAGAGCTCTTCAGCGATATCGTGTTCAACTCCACGTTTCCTGCTAAGGAACTGGAGAAGGAGAAATCGGTGATTGTTGATGAGATTAATTCCTATTTGGACTCGCCATCGGACATGATATTCGATGAGTTTGATGAACTCGTTTTCGCGGGGCATCCGCTTGGAAGAAGTACATTGGGAACACCTGAAAGTGTGTACAGTTTCAATGGAAAGGCCGTTCAGAAGTTTCTGAAACGCGGCTATCGCACCGATCAAATGGTTATCAGCACGGTTGGGAATATCAATCTGAAAAAGCTGAAAACCATGTTGGAGCGCTACTTCAATAAGGAATTACGCAGCGAGGCAAAACATGACCGCCAGCCGTTTTCCGGTTACACTCCCAAACGCTCTGAGCAACTGAAATCGAATTATCAGACGCATTTGATGATGGGCAATGTGGCCTATCCGGCCGATCATGACGACCGCATCGGACTTTATCTGTTGTCTAACCTTTTGGGCGGTCCGGGAATGAACGCCCGCTTGCACATGACACTTCGCGAGCGTCACGGCTACACCTATAATGTAGAAACCAACTATTCCACCTTTCAGGATACGGGACTGTTTTCCATCTATTTAGGCATGGACGAGCGTTACCTGAACAAATGCATCGACCTTACGCACAAAGAACTTCGCATTCTCAGAGAAAAAGGACTTGGAACGTTGCAATTGCACAAGGCGAAACAGCAATTGCTGGGGCAAGTGGCCATCGGGCAGGAAAATAATCAGAGCCAGATGTTGGGCATTGGCAAGAGTATTCTTCTGTTTGATGAGGTGCGCACTTGGAAAGAGATTGCAGAGAAGATCGAGGAACTCACAGCCGAGCAATTGCTTCGTATTGCCAACGAAGTGTTCAATGAAAAAGACTTCAGCTATTTGATCTACAACAGGAAGTAGTTACTCTTTCCGATAAACAAGTTTTAAGGAGGTCTGAGTTTCATCCGTACTGAATTGCATCAGGTAAACAGATTCGCACAGCCCGAATGCTCGTAGATCGATCTGCTTTTCTCCACTTCCCTCAGCAACCATTCTTCCTGTGGCATCGAACAATTGCCACTTCAGATTTTCAATCTGCGGTAGATGAACGATTCCAGTTGTCGGGTTCGGGTAAACCGATTGCTCTATCAATTCTTCCACATCAACCGTAATGTCGATATACTGCTGCCCGTTGGAAGTGTCGGCTTCTTCCAATCCAGCGCCATTCACCGCCTTTACAGTTGTGTAATACCAAGCGTTTGGCGTGAGGGTGTAAGCAACATTGATGGAAGTGTTCAGACCTTCATTGCTCCAAGGATGAACGTTTGTCCCTCCGGCAGCATCACCGATGGCAACTTCATAATGGTCAACGCCAGAGTGAGGGTCGGTTGCTGCCGCCCAATTTGCGAAGAGTTGCGTGCCGTCATTGGTAACATCAATATCTGTTGAGTTTCCATCTGCAACACCCGAAAGTACCGGTGGCGTCCAATCGATATTCACTTGCGTGACATCTTCCGTAGAGCAGTTTCCAGCGTTGTCAAAAATGTACGTTCTGATTTCGCATGCAGGCGTGTTCGGGTCAGGGTTCTGATAGCGAACATCATCGTTGGCCGTGCCAATGGTCACCAACTGTGACGCTGTCCGACTCTTGTAAACACGCACATCGTCATACTCTGCCGTACAGTTCCCCGTTCTCAGAGAAATGCTGTTGCCCGAAGTGATCGGGCTCGGATCGGTCCACGAACTGACCATGCTACCATCTACATAAACACGGATCTCTCCAGATAATTGGTTGTAAACGGTTTTGATGTCATACCAAGTGTCGGCATCAACTACCAGATCATCATCCGTTTCCAACGTCCAAGAATCATTGACCACCTTGTATATCTGAACCTTGTCTGCATCAGCTCGCAGGTAAATGAAATAGGAGTTGCCGCGATTGTCCAACGTGGCGTCCGAGCACATGAAATGCATGCCCGCTCTTCGTACCGTTCCCGAACCTCCCATCTTCATTTTTAAGGAGTAGAGATAATTGCTGTTCTGAACCTGCTGTACTGGAATATACAGGTTGGTGTTGCTCAGTCCTTCATCGGATTGCGCAGCTGTTCCGCTGTTGATACTCCAAGTTCCGGTCTGCGAAACCCAATCAGTCAGCGCGGGGGCGAAGAAGTCGTACAGGAAACCGTTGTCCGTATTTCCGCTCCAACGGGTTCCATCGAAATCCAGCACTTGCGAAAACCGTTCATCTTGGTTCACCGCACTACCTCCTTGGTTGTCGTTCTCCGTGTAGGTTGCGTAGAAATTGTCCGCTTCCCAATTATTGGCACTGACCATTACAGAAGGAGCAATATTATCGGCACCATTCGACTGCCAAGTGGCAGCCCAACCGGGATTGGCCGTTCCGCAATCACTTCTGAACTCGAACAATAATGTTCCGTTGTTCGAAGTAACCGTTCCAGGATTGTCTGTTCCGGTGTAATAGCCGATCAATAGCGAAAACACATCCGTGCCATCATATATATAGAGGTAGTCCCAATCTGTTTCAAGGTCAAATTCCTGAAACGTGACGGAAACTGAACTTGCTCCGGTTGGGGCGATCAGCGTCAACGTGCGCTCATCACTGTTGTAAACTCCGATCTGACCGCCACTATCGTAGAAGTCACCACTTGCGGCTGTTAGCGTAGTCGTGCTTGTGTTCGGGTTGACCATCTTGTAAAAGTGGTCCCAATCCCAGTATTGCCCTGGATCTGTGTGCGTCTGATTCGGAAAATGCTGATGCCCTTTTATCCGCACGCACGACCCTGGTATTCCATCCACGTTATAATAGGTGTCGGCCGCCCACGGAAA
>WGMW01000061.1 GCA_016124845.1 Flavobacteriales bacterium | reverse complement strand
TTCCAGCGTATTTCTTCCAGTAATTGAATACACTTTTTCTGTGTATTGTATTTTCTATGTATCGCTATCAAATTCATGCTACAATCCTTTATTTGTAAGGGTTTCAATTATCTTGCCATCCGTTATAGGGAGACGCGCGTATGCAAATGTCCCCGGTAGGAGAAACTCGCATAGCAACCGCAGGAACCACAACATTTGCTGAAGTTTCAGACAGCGTGAACTACGATCTGGATACAACCGCAATGTCAGATCAAACGGTCACCCTTTACAGTCGGGAAACGGATGTAGTAGTACCAACACTCGATCATATTGAAGGGTATTGGTTTGGTCAGTCGAACAAATACCTCTTTGTGAAAATCACCGACCAGATAAGGTTAATTGACGCTTGGATCAAAATGAGTTCAGACAGTGCAGATTGTATCAGCATTACTGATTATTACTACACCTACACAGGGTATGTAGATGTAGGTTCAGTAGAAAAACCTAAAGCGAATATCTATCCCAATCCCGTTCAGAATACGGTCACTGTGAAGGCCAACACTCCACTTACTCAAGTATGGCTCACCGACCTTGCTGGCCGAAGGCTTCAGTCCCTGCAAAGAGACTCCTTCAACCGTTGGCAGACCGACCTCTCTTCCCTACCTACTGGTATGTATCTGATTGAAGCTTACACTATCAACGGAAAACCGCAAATAAGCAAAGTAGTGAAAGAGTGACCTGGCCTTCAATCGACCTTTTCCATGTAATGGTAACTGTGGCAACCTGAAGACAGAAACTCACCGTTAAGTTTCGATGACCATGTGGCGGCATCAAATCGCCAATTGCGGTATTCCATTAATTTCACCGCTACATGATGCCGCACCAACCCTTGCGTTTATTCCGTCCGATGGTCGCGTTTCTCATCGGCCTTTCGCTACTCGTTTGCCATAGCAGTTCATTGGCGCAGAATGCCCTGAAGGTGATGAGCTACAACATCCGCTACAACAACCTAAAGGGCCGATGGCATACCTGATGATCTGCCCGAAATGCAATGAATTGGATTCGATGCTGAATGAGCGACCCGAAACAGATTCTCCCAAAGGCTTCGGATCCTTGTATTGAATCTGATATGGTCGCAGCTATTAATCAATGTGTTATATTTAGTGTAAAATGTTTCCATCAGATTGATTCTGAATATTGAATTCGGCAAACACAGCTACAAATTTGAGGCGATTGACTTTCATCCTATTGTTATTGCCGTATTTCTTCCTTTTTCTTCAATTGCTCGACTCAGCAATTTTTCACTTGTTACCTGACGGAGCAGAATTTTGGGCGTTGTTTTCCTTGTTGTTGTTTCCATGTTCTGTTTTGGTAATTGGCACTCACATATATCTGCGAATTTATAGTTGGAAACCTCAGGCGAAAAAGCGCTGGTGGGATGAAGGAAAACTGTACTTCGCGTCTCTAAGTGCTATACTCGGACTTCTCCTTTGGGGATTATTATACACAGTAACGAACTGAAAGTCGAAGGGTGACGAGCAACAATATGTTTAAAACGGTGACCTAATACTAACCTCAACCAAAAGTAACCGTTAAGTTTCGATGACCATGTGGCGGCATCAAATCGCCAATTGCGGTATTCCCTTAATTTCACATCCAAATGATGCAGCACCTACATTTGCGTTTATTCCGTACGAAGGCCGCGTTGCTCATCGGCCTTTCACTGCTCGTTTCCCATAGCAGTTCATTGGCGCAGAATGCCCAGAAGGTGATGACCTACAACATCCGCTACAACAACCCCAAGGATGGCGAGAATGCATGGCCCAACCGCCAGGAGAAGGTGCTGAAACTGGTGCTTTCGCAACAGGCTGATGTAGTGGGACTTCAGGAAGCATTGAAGGAGCAGACCGAATTCATGGACAGTCTGCTTACCGCTTACGGTCGCATTGGCGTGGGCCGCGATGACGGCTGGGAGAAAGGCGAATACAGCCCGCTCTATTACCGAAAGGACCGCTTCAACCTACGCGACAACGGCACGTTCTGGCTGAGCGAAACCCCCGAAATGCCGGGTAGCAAAAGCTGGGATGCGGCCATTACACGCATCTGCACCTACGCACAGCTCATCGATAAACAGACGGGCAAAGCCGTGTGGGTTTTCAACACGCACTTCGACCACAAGGGAAAGAAGGCGCGGCAGGAAAGTGCCAAACTGATAATAAAGAAGGCCAAGGAAATGGCGCAGGATGATGCAATTGTGCTTATCGGTGACTTCAACTTCAGTCCCGATAGCGAACCGTACAAGACCATTACTTCGGAGTTCTCGGATGCTTTCTCGTGCTACAAGAGCGGTCCGAAAACAACGGGGCGCGGGTTTGCCGTTGGCGAGAACGAAGGTGAACGCATCGACCATGTGTTCTACTCCAAACAACTGAAGTGCAGCACATACAGCATTTTGGATGAGAATGACGGGAAGAACTATCCGTCAGACCACCTGCCTGTAATCTCAACGTTGCGTTTCTGAGCCACGGTCGAACTCCGCCCGCATCTGAAACAGTTTGGCGCTGATCCACGCTTGGCTCTCATCGCGCAGCGTTTCCCAATCATCGCTCTTTATCGGGTCTCCAAAAGCCACTTTTACACGCGATTCCCTGCATTTGCCGAAAACCTCCATGAAGTGCGGGATGAAGGTGTCCTTTCCGACCCACGCCATGTCTTGCTTCTCAAACTCGATAGCAATAGGAATGACCGCAAAACCGCCTTCCACGGCCGTCATGAACGTACCTGGGCGGAATTCCCCCGTTTCGGGCCCGACATACGTGGTGCCTTCCACAAACACAATAGTGGAAATCCCTTGCTTCACAAAATCCGCGATCTGCTGACGCGTGCGTCTTCTGCTTTCCTTGCTTTTTCTGTCAACGAAAACGGTTCCTGAATGTCGCAGCCCGAAACCGATAATGGGCCATTTGCCCACCTCGGCCTTCACCACGGGGCAGGCATCCAAATTCTTGAAAATGCAGATGGAATCGATGTACGAGCGATGGTTCGTGACACCTAAGATGCCGTCCGTTGGAACGGTTCCCGTTACTTCAACCTGCACATTCAGAAAACGCACCAGTTGTTGCGCCAACTTTCTGCGTAGGTTGATGGCGCGTTTCACGTCCCTTCCCTTCACAACGGCAAGCACGAGGATCTTGGCAATGCAGATGCAGGTGAGGATGAGAAACCCGAAAAGCCGATAAATTCCGCGGAGCGTTTGCAAATCAGTTCAGGTCGCGGTTCAGGTTTTCCAATGTCTCGATCGGAATGTCCATCATATCGAGGAGAATGAGTCCGTCCAATACGTTCGAGAAGCTCGGATCGACATTGAACCCGATGATCTTCGCCTCCTGCTTGATGTACTTTTTGATGAGCACAGGCAGCTTGAAATTGTGTGGCTCCACTTCCTCGATCACGCGGTCTATCTCCGTCATTTCCTGCCCGAGTTGATCCACAATGGCCTCGATGTCGAGGTCGCGTTTGGCAGGTCGGAATGCCTTGCGCGGCTTCACGTGCTGCGCCAGATCCGTGTTCCAGTAATACTTCTTGATAAAGGCCACGATGAGCTGCCGCGAGAAGCTCGAATACTCGTTGCTGATGCTGACAGGACCGATGAGGTAGCGGTAACCGAGGTTTTGCAGCAGCACGGCCAGAATGCCTTTCCAACGCAGGAAAAGCGGCAGGCGCGCCTTTTGGTATTCGGGTGTCACGTAAGATCTTCCCAGCTCAATGGATTGCTCCAATATCTTATTGAACGGCCGCTTGAACTTGAACAGCGAATGCAGGTAGAACCCGCGCTTGCCGTACAGTTCCATGATCTCGTGTCCGAACCCGATGCGGTAACCTCCTGCTATCTTGCGCGCTTCCCTGTCCCAAAGAATGAGTTGATGGTAGTACATGTCGTACTCATCCAGGTCCAAGGCTTCGCCTGTTCCTTCTCCAACCGTTCGGAAGGTGATCTCGCGCTGCCGTCCGATCTCCTTCAATGTCATCGGCACACTTTGCGCTGCGGCTATCAGCACATCAAAGTTTCCTTGCGACAGCAAACGGTTTTTGGATGGCAGCGCAGCCAATTCCTTCTCCAAAATAGCCCCGTCAATGGCCGTTCCTATCGGTTGCCGCTCCACCATGCTTTGCGAATTCCGCGTAGCCGAAAAGAAGGCATTCACTTGCAACGGACTTCCCAGCGCATAGAGCTTGGCGCGAACATATCTCCCGAAATGATCGGCACGGAAGAACGTGCGTTTCACCTCATCGGTTATCGGCTTGCCAATGCGGATGTTGACGTTCTTTTCTTTCGCATTCAAGTCCTTGAAAAAGGAGGTCATCCTATCGAAAGAGAACGTTTTGGAATGAACGAGACTGATGATGGAATCGGTACGCAGATAAACGGGAATGATGGGCTGACGCAGGAGGAAAAGCACCTTCAGCAACTTCGGATGCCAGCGTTTGTCCAAGGCAATATTGGCCGTTATGCGGCTGATGGTTCCCTGCCGCGCAGGAAACACAACCACCACTTTGTCTTTCTTTAGCAATGCCTCGAACTGAAGCAGCAGCTTCTCTTCGGTGTCTTCAATGTTCAAAAACGTTATGCAGTCCTGCAATTCGGGATATGCTCTGAAGTTGTAAGATGTGAGCACGACCACATCCTTCCGCACTGATGAGATGGCATGGATGAGGAGAATGGGGTCGGCAGGTCCGAACAATCGGTTACCAAGGATCACGCATCCGCCTGTGGCGGGAACACGGCCCAGTTCCGATTCTGCAACCTGAACTCTGATGCGCGATGCATCAAGAAATGATCGGATGAATGTTTCGGTCTGTTGCGGCCTATCGGTCGCGACTTGAAGCGGAATGCCCATGCAGGTTCAGAATATCAACAACGAAGTTGATGCTTCAATAGATCCTGAATCTGAAGGGAATATTATCAGTTTGGCACCGCCACGTTTCCAGAAGTTGAACGAACGCTACAGCATCATCTCACCACCGAAACGTGCCCTACGAACTTGCGGTTGAAGCCACCTTCGACCTTCTCCACTTCGATCATCCACACATAGACCCCTTTCTGCACTTGCTTGTCCTTGTAGGTGCCGTCCCAACCCGTATCAATGTTGTTGGTTTCAAATACCCGCTCACCCCAACGGTCAAAGATCTGGAGGTGATACGTGTCAGGATAATCGCCACCAATGATGGGTAAAAAGACATCATTCTTGCCCGTGGTGACATCTGGGGTGAATGCGTTCGGAACGTAAATGGTGAAAATCGGTGTCACATCCACATACTTGCAGGAGGTATCAATGCAACCCAGTCCGTTATCTGCCACCAAACACACCAGATACGTTCCCGGCTCATTTTGGAAATCGTAGCTCGGATTCTCATCATACGAGAAGTTCTCATCACCGAAATGCCACTCGTACATTGTTGCCCCGATGGAGTTATTGTCGAACAGGATCTCCGAATCGAATTCGCTCACTACATCTGGTCGCGGCACGAAATCGGACACCACATGCGCTCCAGGAGCCACGGCAACTGAATCTGAATTTCCGCAACCGCTTATGGTATCCAGAACCATAATGGCGTAATCTCCCGAACACAGATCGAGGAAATCGGCTGTGGGTTCAAATGTATCGCCACCATCAATACTGAAAGCATTGGCTGCTGATGACTGGATAATGATACTTCCATCGCAGTCGCCTTCGCATCCTTCTGCTGTTACCAGCACATTCTCAATGGCAACCAAGGCAGGCTGCGTTATCTGGAATGTGGTGTCAACGCTACATCCGCTATCATCCGTAATGGTAAGTGTGTACGTTCCGGCACAGACCGCGCTCTGAGTAGAACCCGTTCCTGTAAGGCTCGACCAACTGTACGAATAGGGCGAAGTTCCTCCAGCCACCGTAACGGAGGCCGAGCCATCGCAATCATTGAAACAGGTGACATCCACCGTTGAGAAATTGAATGTGATCGGGTTCGGAACGTTGACCGTTTCATTGGCCGTCTGCTGACAACCGTTGGCGTCTTCCACCACGATAGAATAGCTACCATCGCACACCGAAGCAAAGTTTCCGGAACCTTGGAAACTGGAGCCGTTGTCGATGCTATACTGATATGGAGAAACACCACCTCCTGCATTCACCGTAATTGTTCCATCGCATGCGCCCGAACAGGTGGCATCTGTTGACGTGGAGCTTGCCGTGACCGCAGCGGGTTCACCCACAACTGCCTGACCAAATGCCTGACAGCCCGCGCCATCGTCCACCACTACATCGTAGGTTCCTGCGCAGATCCCTGTAAAGGTTCCCGTTGCCTGAAAGGTGGTTCCATTGTCGATGCTGTATTGTGTGGCACCCACGGCAACCACATCAATGCTGCCATTGCAGTCGCCTTTGCAAAGCGCATCTGTTGGTGTGATGCTGGAAATGGTAGGAGCACCGCCATTGGCCACCGAGGCCGATTGCGTGGTCTGGCAACCGCTTGCATCTTCTACCACGAGGTCGTAGTTTCCTGCCAAAAGACCCGTGAATTGCGAACCGTTCTGGAAGGTCAGACCATTGTCTGTACTGTACTGCAATGGAGCTGTTCCACCGCTTGCGGTAATGTCTATCTGACCATCGGCCTGACCACAGGTTGCATCCGTTACCGCCACATTGTCGATGGTCGCGCCACCCGAACTGTTCAACGTCACCTGCTGCGTGGCCGGACAGCCCTGCCCGTCATCCACCACTACATCATACGTTCCAGCAGCCAGCCCCGTAAAACTGGAAGTGGTTTGCGTGGTTGTTCCATTGTCGATGCTATAAGACAACGGAGGCGTACCGCCTGATGCTGTAATGTCGATCTGTCCGTTGGAAACACCACAGGTTGCATCGGTGGTTGAAACGTTATCGATGGTCGGGCCACCGCTGCTGTTCAGATCGATCTGATCCACCGCCTGACAACCATTTGCATCCTCCACCACAATATCAAAACTGCCTGCGTTCAACCCTGTAAATGAGCCTGAAGATTGGAATGTGACCCCATTGTCGATACTGTATTGCAACGGAGTTGCTCCGCCACTTGCTGTAATGTCGATGGTACCATCGCTTGCCCCACAGTTAGGGTCGGTTGAGGCGAGGTTATCGATGCTCGGTCCGTTGGCGTTATTGACGGAAACCGTGGAATCGGCCTGACAGCCGTTGGCGTCTTCCACAACAATATCATACGAACCGGCAGCCAAAGCCGGAAAGCTGCCGCTTGCTTGAAAATTCGTTCCGCCATCCGAACTGAACTGTGTGGCCGTTGCAGCCGTTACATCTATCTGGCCATCCGCATTACCGCAGGAAGCGTCTGTAATGCTAATGCCCGAAATGGTCGGGGACGTACCGTCATTCAGTGTAACGGTAAATGTGGTATCGCAGGTCTGGTCGGTCTGATCGGTGATGGTCACTTGGTAGCCTCCTGCGGTCAGGTTACTGATGTCCTCAGTAGTGGCCGAATTATCCCAAGCAAAATCGTAGGTGGAAGCCCCCGTTACCGTCAGATCGATGGAACCATCTGCACCGCCCTCGCATGCAGGATCCTGCGTAGTGTAGGTAACCGTTGGCAGCGCGCATTGGGTACATGGCGTCAAGGTGTTCGGGTCATTTATCACCAGCGAATCGCCAACGGCATCCACCACTCGGACAGGATAATTGGTTGGTGTGACCGTAGTTCCTGTGGCAAAATTGGACCAGCCAGCTGAGCTTGCACAAGTGGTTCCTCCCGAACACGTGTTGACAAATGGAACCCATGTGTAACCACATGCTTCACACTCAGCTTGATTGGTAATGGGGGTGGAAATTCCGGTAACCCATTCATCCCATGTGTACGGCCCTGTTCCGTTGAGAACTGTGAGATCCCCGTTGTTCTCGAGGCAGACTTCCAAAGGAGTACAGGCACTTACTGAAATGTAAATGGAATCGGCTCCACAAGGAAGTGTGTAACTGATGGTATGCACGCCTGGGCCTGCCACTGATGGGTCGAAAACACCCGTAGAGGAATTGGTAATTCCATCTCCGGCCCAAACGCCACCGGGGTCTCCCGCGGTTAGCGTAACGGGTGCGTCTGTTTGGCAGAATGGCCCCGCAGGACAGATGTTCGGGTCGCAGCAAATATTCTCCAATGGCGCACAGGCACTCATGGCCAACGATTGTACGTAACCGGTCCTGTTCACGTCAGCATTGGTGCCGGTCGAGCCGCAGGCCACCACCTCACCATTATAGTTCACCTTTACGGCATACACTTTAAAACTGGTGGAGGAGGATGTGATCAGGTTCAGGTTCGCATCGTACTTGTAAACACCATTTGTTGAGCCCACGTACACATTCCCGCAATCATCGATATCAATGCCGCAGTTGCTGATCACATTCAAACCCAAACTTGTAGAGGACTGACCGCCAGGTATGGTTGCGCTGCCGAGTATTGCACCATTGATCAACGACCGTTTATGCACTGTCGTTCCATTGTGGGTATACACAAAACTGTCGTTGGCGCGGATGGCCCGGATCCCGGCATTGCCGTTATTGGGACGATAATTCTCCATCTTGTAACCAAGGTGATAGCCATGATCTTCCTTGAAGATGGGCTCACCGCTATAGCACGGGGAAAAACTCTGATCGATCGCTCCAATGGTGTCATGCGTCAAGAAATAGTATCGCGAATTTTTACTTGGCGATAGCGAGCGAACCTCTTGGACCGTTGGCGGGAAAGAAGTCGTACTGCCTATTGCAACCGCCTGCGTGTTCAGAATGCTTCCATTAGACGGACTGACATCGAAAATACCGGCTTTCAGGTCGAACAGGCCCGATGCAGTAGTTCCCCCGATGATCAACTTTGTCTGATCGCAGTTGAATGAGATCGTCCAGTACTCGTCACTCAGCCCGGCACCGTTCACGTTGAACTGCTGCGAACCGGCCGAGTTTACTTTGGTCAATGCGGCACTTGAACCGTTGGACACAAAACTGTTGCCATTGAAATCCGTTGCCATACATCCCAGCCAATCGCCACCCACCGTGTCATAGGCGGTGGAGAAGGTCCATTGCAACGCACCGCCTGAGTTGTATTTCAACAACTTAAGCGGATTTTCCCCTCCAATGATGTAAACGTTGCTGGATTGATCTACGTCACATTCCCAAACACTGTTTGAGCTTGCCAACGTTGGCGTTTGCACCCAAGGGTCGATAACCACCGATCGGGAAGGATCATAATTATCCAACTGGAAATGGATGATGTTGCCATCGAGCACAAACCCTGAAGGGATCTTTTGGCCGCCATCCTTGTAAAAACTGACAGGCGCGTGTTCCAGAATGTCGCCAAAAACCGTTGGAAGATGCAACGTGCCATCCTCATCCAACTGCTGCCCATTGACGCTTTCATAGCGCATGGCGATCTGTGATGGATCCGCTCCGGGTCGGATAATGAACGAATATTTGATGCCGTCTTCAGGATGGAACTCGAAAAGCACATCAATACCATCGAACACATTTTGGTACTTGATCCGCTTGAACGCGGGAATGCCATCAATGGAATGATCTCCGACCGAATAGTTGTAATAGTCTTCGCGTTTGTCTTCCGACACAACCTTCAACTCTGAACTTGGCGCAACCCAAAGCATGTGAACAACATCCGTTGTCGCTTCCACTTCGTGTTCCAGCCGCTCTCGCTCTGCGTGGCTTAGTTTCTCCCAATCCGGATGCTCCGATTCAAGTTCCTCTTCGCTTTTCTTCTCGGTCTCGGTGAACAGATAAGTAATCCCTTTTTCGGTAAAGAAGATCTTGGTATCTCCATGGTCGATAGCGTATAAAATCTGGTCGTCTGTTCTGTTCAGACCATCAAACTGCGACCTGTTCTCGATAAAGGCCTTCTGATCCTCCATGGCATGAACCCAGCCAGATGAGGCGTTCTGAGACCTTGCGGAAAAAAAACAGACCATGACGAATGCAATGGTCCACACGCTACTAACTGATCTTTGAATGGTCGGGGTTGGCATTCAATTTTTTTTGGTTTATCGCAAAGTGGTCGAAGCTATCAAAATTTCTGTTGATGCTTGGTCATATAAACTACCGAAAGCCGCCTTGGTTGCCTCATTTCAGACGATCGATGCCTTTTGAACTTTTACTAATTACATATTAATATGCGAACTCGCGGCTCTATCTTAATCATGCTTCAGTTATCTGTATGTACAGAATGGGATAAGAGAAAAGTCGAACTATCCCGGATAATCAGCGGCTTCTTCCATGCCCTCGTATTGACTCAGGTTCAGCGCAACAAAAACCGGGTACTGTCAGGTTTGGAAGAATCTGAAAAAGATGGATCAAAGCACACTATCAGCCTGAAAACAAAACTCGTTGAATGTCATTCCAATTTCAAAAAATGACGTTTTCAATACTGAAGGCCCGAAACTTGGGCCGATGTATTCAGAGGTGGTTGCACAATAACATGGTCATCAACCACACCGCTGAAACGTGCTTCTCATAAACCAACAGCTCAATACAAGAAGCAGCTTATCGACATTTTTCGTTTGTTTAGACTCAAATGAAGTTGTCGCCTTTGTTGAGGAACTTATTGGGCAGTCAGGGACAGCCTGAGGCGGTGCACGCGAACGGGCCATTGTTTATTACTGGTTGCATGCGCAGCGGGACAACCCTGCTCAGCAATCTGCTGCACACGCACCCGCAATTGTTGCGGATAGGCGCGGAAATGAATGAGGTTTGGACTGCCATCGGAGGAGCCAAAATGCTTGGCACGTGCGATCATCTGACCGCAGCAAATGCGAACCCAACGTTCACCTATCAATTGACCGATTACATTGCAAATTTTGTTCGTGATGGACAGGGAATGAAGCGCAAATTGATGCGGTTGAACACCTACTGGGACGAAGGACACGGAAGGATGAACTATGATTGGAAGCACATCGTTCCGATGAACAAGTCTCCGCACCTGATGAACAAATTGGAATATGCGAATGCGCTTTTCCCTGAAGCCAAGTTCATCATCATCATTCGGGATGTTTTCGGGTACAGTTCCAGCACGAAGTACTTTTTTGAGGAAAGTCTGAAGCACAGTCGAACGGAGTACTCTTTCCCAGCAAACTCTGAAGGTTGCTGGAACACGCGTTTTGAAGTGAATTTGGCGCAAGGAGCTATTCCATCAATGACCGAGATAGTGGAAATGTGGTTCAGGCTGAATGAACTGGCGTTGAATGCGATTTCTGCGCTCAGTGATCGTATTCTGATCCTGAATTACGAGCAGTTGGTGAATGATCAGGCAAGCACCATGGCTAACGTTTTTCGGTTTCTCAACCTGCAAGAAGCGCATCGAAGCGAGGAACAAAGAATCCAGCAATTGAATCTGAAGCACCGAAACACATCAACCTCTGGAGATTCATTGACCAAATGGAAGGAACTTCTAAGTCAGAAAGAGATCAGCGAAATCGATGCCGTGATTCAAAGAAATCAGGAATTGTACGCTCGAATTGAGCAAAGCCGGCAGAACGCAGTTTAGTTCCGTTCGGAGAGATACACCAAATGCTCTCTGATATCAGAATCGTTCCATTTGCTCAGGAAGCGCTTGCAAAGTTCCTCGGTCAATCCCAGCTCTTGCGCCTGATATGAACATTCAATGGCAATCCGTAATGCCTGTTGTTCCGAAGGAAAGTTGTGTTGCACCAGAACCATGCTGTAATTGAATGCTTCGCGGTAGCGCCCAAGCATGTAATTGCATTCCATCAGACCAATGTAGTTGGCCAGAAAGTCGGCATCATATTCCTTGGCTTTTTGGTGGCAAGCAAGAGCGGATTGGTAATCTCCTTTCGGTTGTCGATAGAGTTTGCCCAATTCCAGAAGTAGGTGGGCATATTCCGTGTCATTTCCTTTGGTCGCGTACGGTTCCAAATGGTCAATAACCGATTCAAATCGTTGGAATCTCTCCTGCGGGTGAACAGAAAGTTCAATCGCTGATCGGATGTCCCCTGCCGAACGGATCCAGTAGGTTCTGAACACATGTTCGCCCACATTTTCTAACCGAAACGATAGCGCGGAAGCTGATGCATTGACCTGAAACATTGGCAACGCAAGCAGACAGATACCAAGCGTTGGACCGATCCAGTTCATGGATTGCTTCGATGTGTCATTTTTCAGCACCAGCACAATGAACACCAGAAAAACAGGACCCACAATTGAAAACAGGTCGTAGTCATAAGGCATTGACATCAACGGGTTGTACGCGAAATAGATCATGAGGAACAGGATGGAAGCAAGTCCAACGCTGACCAATTCTGGCCAGTTCCAACGAACATTTTTCCTGAGGACAATAAACACAGCAAGTAACACGAGCATACTTCCGCCCAACCATTGGAAGAGCATGTTGAAATAATCCAACGCATGATTGAAGCTGAAAAGGTTGTAGCGGTCCAAAGGCGCGGGCGGACTGACGATGGGCAGGAAAAGCCGCTCGTAGATGTTCACATCATCACCCAGAAACCCTGGATCATTGTAATCCTTGGTAATGAAGAAGTAGACAAAAAGCCCTGCGATGGTGATCGGCAGCAACACAAACAACGAGATCTTTCGCCAAGTGAACCAAGCAGTTGGGCGGTTCAACTTTTTGGAAATGACAAACACGGTTGACAAGAGAACCGATGGGAAAAGCAGCACAAACACGGCATGGAATTTCATGCAGAGGAAGGCTAAAAACAGTTGCACCAGCAGCCATCCGATACTCGGTTTACGGAATGAGATGACGTGTGTAATCAGAAACGCGAGCAGCACAGGATACGTGGGCGCATAGATCTCTTCGTACCCGAAAAAGAACTGCGAAAATGGTGCGAAGACACCAATGATGGAAGCAACCATGAATTTGCTTCCGTTCAGCTCCAAGCCCATCAACAACAGAAACCACAGGAAAATGAACAGCACACCTGAAGCTGCTCCCAACCAGCGATAAGCTTCATGGTGCGTAATGCCGAAATAGTAGGACATCAAGCGAATGCCGCTGAGCACGGTGGTGTTGCCTGTCTTCGGATGAAAGATGTTCGGAGACAGCAGTTTTTCCACAAAAAGCGGATAGAACTCTGTGGTGCGTTCGCCCATTTTCTGGTTGAACAATTCGGCATCTCCTGTAAGTGAGGCCGCAAACGGAAAGTGATAGTATGCAAGACCACAGAGAATCGGAACCGTGACCACCGCAAGCCATCGCCATCGGTTTTTAAATTGGAAAGATGGAAGGTCGAAAAGACCTGAAAGCACCAACATGAAGGACAACGAAAGGTAACTTGCTTTAGCTACAGGGCTGAGAAAAGCGAGATGATGCAATCCCCAAAGCGAATCGGGAAATGCCGTGGCGAATGCGTAAAGCCCCCAAAGCGCAAGCCCCAAGGCGGTGACGGTCAGATTTTCCTTTTTGAGATTGAAACCCATGTTATTTGATTCCAATCTGACCTGATAATGAATTTCCCAACGGAACTTCCTCGCAATCCATGCCCAACGACTGGCAAACATTTGCGGCCACGCGGATGGCGTTATTTACGCTGCGTTCGTCAGGATAAATGTGCATCATATTGGCTATGGTAAAACCTTCTATTTCCGATCGGCATGCTTTGACCTTGGTTGAGAAGTTCAGGTCGCAGACCGTGGCCGCTGTATTCGTTCGGAAAACATGCACGTTCTTCAGATGCTTTTCCGAAAATTCGGGAAACGCTTTTCGAACGCCCTGCAACATGGTCTGTTTCAATTCCTCTTCCGATAGTTTGGCCATTTCCTCTTCAGCCGTAAAGTATCTTGAAAGATAAACGATGTGCGTGTTCCCATACTTGTTCGCTCCGATGAAATTGGTGTGTTCGATAACGCCACCGAAAGGAAAATCGGCATCGGCCATGTTCAGCCAGTAAACGTGACTCAATGGTCGGTCAAGCTCCAAAATGGTGCAGAACGCTCCGAAATATTTCACCTCATTGAGTTTGGCCGCGAAAGTTTCGTTCAACGGTTTGATCAATTGAGCGATCACTTGATTCGGAACGGTGGCAATCACTTGGTTGGCTCTGAATTCACTTGCTGCTGTCTTTGCCCCGCTCACTTTTCCGTTTTCGACCAGAATTTCCGTGACTGGCGATGAAGCCACCAGTTGCACGCCCATTGTTCTCAATCGCTCGGTCAATCGGTCGTTCAGCACTTGCAGACTGCCATCGAGATAGCCAAGCATTTCCTTTCCATTCTTGCGTGAGTTCAGCCGTTGCCCCAGCCGTCCGATCATCCATGCCAATGGAACATCTTTGTAATGCACCCCGAACTTCACACGGAGCAGCGGTTCCCAAATAGTGGCCGTCACGCGTTCACCACACCATTTTTTGAACCATTCGTAAGCCGAACGCTCTTCATGTTTCCTCCAGTTGTAAAACTTCCCAAGCAGGAAACTGGTAGCACCGAATCGGACCTTATCCAACAGATTGAGCGGAGAAAACCGCAGCAGATCCGTAGGCGTATTGAAATCGTGGATCTTCCCATCGCGGTAAATTCCCATGGAAGTTTCGCGGTACATCACGTTATTCGAAAGCCCCAATTCGTGCAGCAGCCAATGCAATTCCCTGTCATCCAAGAAGAAATGGTGGTAGAATTTTTCGAGCCGCGTACCACCGATCTCAAACGTATCAAGCAGTCCACCGAATTTCTCGCCAGCTTCCAGAACGGTCACGGTTTTCCCACTTCGAGCAGCCAGATACGCCATGCTCATACCCGTAATTCCGCCACCGATGACAAGAATATCCGACTCAGTTGCCAATCGAATCCGAGTTAGGGTTGATGACTTCCTCAATGATGTACTGCGGCCGTTTCTTCACCTCCAAATAGATCCGTCCGATGTACTCTCCGATGATTCCGAGAATGGTAAGCGTGATGCCGAAAAGGAAGAAAAGTCCAACCGCCAAGGATGCCATTCCTGGAACATCTGCAGGTGAATACCCGAAGATCTTGAAGTCCAAGATGCGATGAAAGATGAAAAACAGACCGACCAGAAACGAGCCGAGTGCCACCAACAATCCCAAATAACTGGCAATGCGAAGTGGCAAGGTGGAGAAGCCGAAAATGCCATCCGCAGCCAGACCGATCAATTTCTTGCCCGAGTATTTCGAAGTGTCATGAATCCGTTCAGAACGTTCGAATGTCACTCCGATCTGCCTGAACCCAGCGTAGGCCCGCAACCCGCGCACGAAACGTATCTGTTCGGGCATTTCCCTGACCAGCACATCCACCACTTTTCGGTCCATCAAACAGAAATCTCCGCTGTCTTTGGGTATGGAAATGTTACCCACAGCAGACAGAACGTTGTAAAAAGCCGCGTACGAGAAACGCAGCCAAAACCCTTCTTTGCGCTTGGTGCGGATGCCATAGACCACATCGTGGCCGTTTTTCCATTGCTGGATGAACTCCGTGATAACGCTTGGCGGATCCTGAAGATCACCGTCCATGACAACCACCGCATCTCCTTTGGCATGCACCAGCCCAGCAGTTATGGCCGCCTGATGTCCGAAATTGCGGGAGAACTGAACCAACGAGGCAGGAAATCCCTGAGCTATTTGCTTTAGAACATGTTCCCGTGTGCCATCTGTGGAGGCATCATTCACGAAGATCGTCTCGAAATCGTCATCCCACTTCAATGCCTCCTGTCGGAGCCGTTCGCAGAGAACATCCACATTCTCCGCTTCATTGAAAACAGGTACAACAATCGAGATCATCGCCAAAATTGAGCAGGAAAGATACAGGTTCTCAAAGGCATTGCATTCGTATGAGACCTGAGTACAGTTACAGGTTACCTTCGCATACTCAGATTTCAGAGATCGAACGGATCATTTTCATAGCACCAGAGCGACCGACCTTTGTGCAAGCGGACATCAACCTGCTACGCACACGCTACGAGGTGGTTGAAAACATCTACGATTGGCCGAAAAAGTGGATGAATCCGTTCCAACTGGTTGCGCAACTCTTTTTTCTGTTGATGCATCTCTCTTCCTCCAAAGCTGTTGTTTGCTCGTTCGGTGGATATTGGAGTGTTCTTCCTACACTGCTTGGAAAGATTTTCAGGAAACCTGTCTTCATTATCGTTCAAGGAACCGATGGCTGTGCCGCCCCGAAGATCGGATATGGAGTGTTGCGAAAACCATTGCCCAAGTTCGCATGCGGTCTCAGTTACAGCCTCGCAACTACGGTTGTTCCGCTCAGCAATTCGCTGATCCATTCGGCCGATCCATATAGTACCGATCTGATCGGTGATCAGGGAGTGAAGCATCATTTCCCAAAGCTGAACACCCCGCTCAAAGTCATTCCGTATGGCTTTGATTCCGAGTTCTGGAAACCGCTTTCAGAGGCTGAAAAGAACATCGATTTCATTACCGTAATTGGAACGGGACAATTTACCCGAAGAGACGGGGAACTGTTCTTGAAACTGGCGGAACGTTTCTCAGAAAGAACCTTCGTGGTTATTGGCGATGTTCCAACGAATGTGAAGCTACCGCAGAACATGACCGTGGTCGGAAACATGTCTCAAACGGAACTTTTGGGGTACTTTCAGCGAAGCGTGTTTTTTGTGCAATTGTCGCTTTTTGAGGGATTCGGTTGTGCGCTTGCCGAATCGATGCTTTGCGGCTGTGTGCCGATCGTTTCTGCGGTGAACGAAATGCCCGAGATCGTTGGAGATACAGGTTTTATTTTGACGGAACGTTCTTTGGAAAGCCTCAACGAATTAGTATTGACCGCATTGCAAAGCGAAAAACTTGTCAACCTTTCCATACAAGCCCGAGAACGTATTATGGAGAAGTATGCTTTGGAAAGTCGTAAACAGGCATTTGTTGAGATGATAGAAAACGCATGACCGCCATTGCATCAAGAACGGAACGAATCGATCTGCTCAACCTTGGGCTGATCCTACTGGCATTGGCCTTGGCCTACCTGATGCCGTTCGGATCGTTCTTGGTGGCGTACGCATTCTTGGGTCCGCTGCACTATCTCACCGAAATAAACTGGTTGCGCGATAGAAACTACTACGTGAGCGGGAAAACGATTTGGCTATGGATTGTCGGGATTGTCGTAGCTGTTCTCACGGTTCCCAAAGTACTCGGTTTCATGGGTTTGCTTTCCAGCGGAATTCCCTCACAAATGGTCGTTCACATCGACCGTTATTCGAACGAATTTCTGCTGCTTTCCATTTGGTCGGCAGCAATTCTCGCATTGATCAAAGACCCCGTAAAACGCACCATCGGGCTGTTGCTCGGAGTGGGCATCGCCATCGCATCCAACCTGTTTCCATTACAGTTGGTCCTGCTTGGCGCGTTGGTTCCAACGCTGATCCATGTGTATCTGTTCACGCTCACGTTCATGCTTTACGGTGCCATCAAGTCGCAATCGGCCATCGGGTTTCTTTCGGTTCTTCTCATGCTGCTCGCGCCTGCATTCATTGCGCTGGTGGATGTGGATCATTCCTTCTACGCGTTTGCCGACCAGACAAAGGAGAACTTTCTTGCCTCTGGTTTTCACAGATTGAGCATCCGCGTTGGGCAACTGCTCGGCCTCACCGATTCGAACGCGTTCTATTTCTACGGAGACTGGGAGTTGAAACTTCAGCGATTTGTGGCCTTCGCGTACATGTATCATTACTTCAACTGGTTCACCAAAACGGCCATTATCGGTTGGCACAAAGGACTTACAGGCAAGCGCGCTTGGCTCATTCTCGCCATCTGGCTGACGTTTTCAGCCCTGTTCATCATCGATTATCGCCTTGGGTTTTATGGGGCGCTGGCACTGAGTTTCATGCATGTGGTGCTGGAGTTTCCGCTAAACGTCATCAGTGCCAAGGCAATTGTGGTTTGGGCGAGTGAAAAACTGAGGTAAGTTTGTGATTCGTTGATGAGAAAGACCACACAGAAGCGTGCCATCGCAAGTATCGGAACAGGTTTCGGCCTGCTTCTTCTTTGCGTTGCGATGCTTTCCTCATGCTCCGAAAAGGGCGTTCGGAAAGAGGAGGAAACGGCCGAGCGGCACACGCGCATTTCATTCTTGGCGTACACCGATTCGCTGATCTCGGTCGAAACCATCAACCAACGCCTCGGCACCGATTTCACACCATCTTCCCTCGGACGGCCCATTGGTGTGAGCGGAACGCCCTATTGGATCATCACGGTCGGGCCGTGGTATATGAACAACCGCAACATTTTGGTCCAAGGCACTTCGTTCGAATCTGGCAATCCATTCTACCCGAACCCGATACGAAAGGTGGAAGTGGAATTTGAAGGTCCGTTCACAGGCGTTATCAAGTACGATCAGGAAAAGGATACGTACAGTTGGCTTTTACCAAAAGGTGTTGAATATCAGTCATTTGACTACCAGCGAACGGCCAAGCGCCATCTGTTCATTTTGGAACGATCAACGAACGGACTTCGATTGGTGGATGTCGGTTCGGGGAAGGAACTTGAGGTTACCAGCCCGAACGGGGAACTGCTGGACTGGTCGCTGAACGAGGAGGCAGAAACCATGGTCTTTCTGATGAAACCTTCAGAGAATGGAGAACTGGTGACCGAAGAATTCAACCTGAACGAACTGTTGCCGAATGACTGAGGAAAAGCAAAATACATCAGCCATCCAACGGTTCAGCATGGCCGCAGTCAAGCACTTGGTGGCGGTTGCTGTCATGCTGCTTACATGCTTTATTCTGGTGCCATCCGCTTTTCAGGGAAAGATGATCATGCAGGGCGACAAACTGCACAGTTTGGGCATGAAGCGCGATGTGAAAGCGCATTATGAGCAGACTGGCGAACTGACCAATTGGACCGATCGAAGCTATTGTGGCATGCCCACCACGCTCATCTATCCCGTTTATCCCAACAACCGGGCATCTGGGTTTGTCAATTCGCTCGAAAAATGGACGCAACCACAGATCGTGCATCTCATGTTCCCGATGCTCTGTCTTTACATTGCGTTGGTCGTGTCGGGCTATCCCGTCTGGCTGGCACTCTTGGGCGCGTTGGTCTTCGGCCTGTCCACCATCAATGTGGGAAACATGACGGCAGGACACTCATCCAAGGTCAAGGCCATTGCCACCGCGCTGCCAATACTGATCGGGCTGTACTTGCTTTTCGACCGCAGGTTTCTGCGCGGGTTCTTTCTGATGGTGCTTTTCGGTGCGTTGCACTTGGCCACCAACCACTTGCAGATCACGTATTACGCGCTGCTCGGAGGTTTTGTACTCGGCATGGTCCGTGGCATTCAGCTTTTACGGGAGAAAGATGGAATTGTGATTCCGAAAGCTGTTGGCCTCGCATTATTGGCGGTGATCATCGGAGTGCTTCCGAACATTTCCATGCTTTGGTCCAATTACGCTTACACGAAAGATTCGGTCCGTGGCAAGCGCATACTTACTGCCGAAAGTCAAGGTCAGAGCAATGGCCTCGACCGCGAGTACGCGTACATTTTCAGTCACGACCTGATGGAAATGGGCTCGCTGATCCTTCCGCACATCGTGGGAGGTTCGGCACATGAACTGGTCGGCAAGGATTCGGAATCTTACAAATACATCCAACGCACAGGGCTTCAGGGTTCAAGAATTTCTGGAGATGAAGCGGTTGTGCCATTGTTCTGGGGCGAAAAACCTGTGAACGAATCGCCCACGTACATCGGAATTGTGGCGTTCTGTCTCTTCCTGTTGGGAATGGTGTTCGGATCCAAGAAACTGAGAATCACCATTGGTGCGATGCTGATGCTGTACTTCATCATTGCGCTTGGCGACAACACAGGTTTCATCAATCAACTGATGTTCGATCACGTCCCATTTTTCAATCGTTTCCGCGCACCGTCCATGGTGCTTGGCCTGGCCGTTGGCCTGATGGCCTGGGTGTCGGTTGATGGGCTGCATCGTTTGCTGAAAGACCCAGAGCAACTCAAGCAAAAAAGGAAAGTGCTGATCGGTGGTGGAGCCGCGTTGTCGCTGTTCTTCCTGTTCTTCTTGCTCATCGGCCCATCATATTTCGATTTTTCGTGGGATTATGGCGCAGAAACTCACGGAGTTGGCATTGATGAGAATTTCCGCAACCAACTGATCCATCTGGGAAATCCCGAAAAGGTGGTGGACGGACTTTTGGAAGCCCTCCGAAGCGACCGTGCAAGCGCGATGCGTTCGGATGCGTTCCGTGGATCAGTGCTTTTGATCATCGTGGTTATCGCCATGCTTTCTTGGATAAAAGGATGGCTTCGTGGTACGCGTGCCGTTCTGCTTTTGGGCGTAATGACCACGGTCGATCTGCTACTGGTTGACAGACCTTACAGTACAAGTGCAACCTTCGCCAAATCGGAAGATTTTATCAGAGCCTCACCGCCTTCGGATGCGGATGTTACCATCAGCCGCATCGCACTCGCAAGTGATCGAGTGATCGACCTGACGGCTGCCGTGATGCAGGATGCCCGACCATCGTACTATTTCAACAACATCGGTGGAAACCACGCGGCCAAACTCAGACGGTTTCAGGATCTGACCGACCATTACCTTGACCGTGAGATTCAAATGGTCAAATCTGGTTCTCGGCAGGCCGAAGTTCCCATTCTCAATATGCTGAATGCGCGGTTTTTCAAGGTCGGATATGGCATGAACGACTTCCGCGAGAACATCACCGCCAACGGGTTTGCCTGGTTTGTCGATTCCCTCGCATGGGTCAATGGTCCTGACGAAGAAATGGAGCTTCTAAGCAAGCTGGACAGAGCGAAATTCGTCACAGTTGATGAGCGTTTCAAGAGTCAACTTGCAAGTGTTGATACCGCAGCTTCCGCATTCAGCAAGGTTGAGCTGAGCGCCAGATCGCCAGGTAAGGTCGCCTATCTCGTTTCTACCGATAGAACCAAGCTTTTGGTGATGTCCGAAATCTGGTATCAGGGCAACAACTATTGGCATTCGTTCATTGATGATGAGCCCGTGGAACACGTTCGCGTCAACTACCTGCTGCGCGGAATTGTCGTACCTCCTGGTCTGCACAAAGTGCGATTCGAGTACGAAGCAAAACCGTTCAAAGAAGGAGAACCGTTGGCAGCCGCAGGGTCAGGCACTTGGTTGCTTGCCATCTTCGGTTGCTCAATCCTATTTGCCCGAAAGAAAGAGCACTTGCCCGAAACAACCGAATCATAGCCGATGCAGAGAATTGTCGGTTTCATGGTCGTTGTCTGTTGGGTTCTTCTCTCAGGAATTCATGTGTTCGGCCAGCCGTTGGCCCGCTATTCCTGCGTGGTAGACCGCTTGGACATTGAAGGATTTGAGAACGACACGTCCAAGCAGTTTGATGCGCGAAACATCGTCCAGCTCGAAGGCAATTATCATCCCGTTTCCATCTGCTATTATGGCATTCTTTGCCTGAATGAATACGAGCAGACAGGAAATGAGGAATATCTGCAGAAGGCGAAGAACCAGCTATCGTATTTCTTGGACAAGAATCTTGTGCATGAGCTGTTTGATGGCAAGGGCATAGGACTTCCGTACCTGACGGAACACAATGACCTGCAGCCACCTTGGTATTCGGGCATGGCACAGGGACTGGGCATCAGCTTTCTGTTGCGATATGCGGCTGTGACAAAGGACACGAGCGTCTATCCGACCGTGGAGAAATTGGCCTACACGCTACTGATGCCGCAGGAAAAGGGCGGATGCCTCTCTCGAACACCCGAAAATCTTCTGTGGATAGAGGAGTACCCGAACTCACCGCAGAGCCCAGAGGTGTTGAACGGGTTCATGTTCGGCCTTTTCGGGCTCATGGACTACTGCCTGATCTATCGCACAGACGCACGTGCCATCCGCATTTTGGAGGAGTGCCTCGTCAGCCTACGAACCGCGCTTCCATATTACGACCAACGCTCGTGGACCAAGTACAACCAACGGCCACTTTATCCAAATCGTCCGCACTACATACGGCTACAGATATTCCAGTTGATGCAACTTCATCAAATGCTGTCCGACCCATTTTACCTGCGGCAGCTGTGCATTTGGAGTGCCATGCTGTATAATAAGGAACCGAATGCTTCGGGACCGTGGATTCATTTCACTGATCAACCCTTCTCTATTGTAGGCAATCTCACGAAGACTGAAATAGAGACACAGTTTTCAGATAACGTAGTTTACGATTCATTTGAGGCGAAGGAAATTGAGGGCAAAGCGGTACGTCCATTTCCGTGGTACGGATTTGTAACCACGCAGGAAACCTTCGTTGACCGACCGAAAACCCTGTTTGTTGAGATTGATTCGACAGTAAGCGAGGTGCATATTCTTTACCGTTATCATTGGGATGAGGCACTTTTTGAGGAGGAAAAATGGCAGGCTCAGAACGGAGTTTCCGAACACAAGGCCACGTTTCAGTTACAACCAGGCCATTACCAGTTTGCCATTTTTTACAGCAATGATGACTTCCGAAAATCGATCGGTGTCAGTCGTTTTGAGGTGATGGACCGTTAGCGTTGGTCCGTTCCGAGCTGCTCCAATTCCTGCGGTTCCAATGGGCCGCCCAGTTCTGCTGCCCTGCGTGCATGTGTTCGGGCAAGCTCCAGATCATCTAATTTGAAATAGATGCGAGCAAGCCAGCGTTGCGCCTTGGCATCTTTCGGCCGTAGGTCTTCCCACTTCAACGCATCTTGCAACGCCTGATTCAGATCGCCTGTCCTGAAATTCAACACGGCCCGATATTGGAATCCTTCGTGTTCAAGCGGCTTCAGTTCAACCACCTTTGTGTAATCAGCCATCGCCAAGTTCATCGCACCTACTTGCTCATAAAGTACACCTCGGTTCAGGTAAGCCAGCGAGTTGCTTTCGTTGACCACCGTAACCAACGTGAGGTCGGTAATTGCTTTTTCCAAATTGCCCAGATAGGCGAAATTCAAGGCTCGGTTCAATAATGCAGGTTCGTACGTTGGATCCAGTTTCAGCGCGTTGGTGAACGATCTTTCCGCGTCATCGAACCGCTCAAGTCGTTGGTAAAGCAATCCAAGTTGTTGATGGAGTTCGAGCATGTTCGGATTCAACGACAGCGCCTTCTCCATGTCCAAAAGCGCCAACTCCGTCTCATTCCTATTTGCGCAGTATGAACCTCGGTTCACATACGCCTTGGCACAATCGGGATAGATCCGCATCACATTCGTCCAAAGCGTGTCATCATTCTCCCACGTTCTGGCAGTTTGGAATGAGCTGAAACCCAACCAGAACGCATAGCCAAGAATCGTCACCTGAATGAGCATTGGTTTGATCCCATTGCGATTCATCAAACGTTCAAGAAAAACTACTGAAGCCACGAACAGACCGATGTACGGAAGGTATGCGTAGCGATCGGCCAGAACGGCTTCCCCGACAGGAATGATCTGCGAGACAGGAAAGATGCCGATGAGGAAAAACAACACTCCAAAGGCAGTCAACGACCGCTTGTTTTTGGAGAACCAAAAGGCACTTGCGAAAGCGGTTCCGAGCCAAAGAATCAGACCGAACCACGATAGCAGATCCGTTGTGATTCCTTCTTTCGGATAAGGATGAAATGCCGCCAATTGGAACGGAAACAGGGCTTTGAGAAAGTACATCAAATGGCTGTAGCCCGCAGATAGAATAGAATGGAGGAATGAGCGATCAATAGCAGTTGAGAGCGCTGGCGTCTGTTGCTGCGCATAGATGGCCAGCAGTCCGAAAACACCGGCCAAGGAAAGAAATGGCAGCTTCTGCAACAGGATCTTTTTGTTCAATCGATCCGCGAAGCGCAGATCAATGAGCAACATCCAAATGGGTACGACAACCGCTGTGGCTTTGGAAAGCAAAGCGAAAAGCAAAAACAGACACGACCAAAACACCAAGCTTCGATTTTTGAAACCCTGCTGCGCATATTTGACATACGTGGTAAGTGAAAGCAGCGAGAAGAACGCGTAGAGAACATCTTTCCGCCCTGTTATCCAAGCCACAGGCTCCACATTCATGGGATGGATGCCGAACAAGAGAGCTGCAAGCGTGGCAACGGTCAGGCTTTCACTCAGCCTGCGAACAAATAGAAAAACAAGTACTGCATTGGCTGCATGAAGCAACAGGTTGAGCAAATGGTAGCCGAACGGAGAATTTCCCTCAATCCAATAGTTGGCTGCCCAACTCAGAAGCACCAACGGAGAATACGTTCCATTGACTTCCAACGTGGTGAAGATCGCTTTGAGGTTTGCCCACGAAAGGTGCTGAATCAAGGCGTTATCGAGCACATAGACCTTATCATCCCAACTGGTCCAACCATTGAGCAGGGTTGGAAACATGGCGGCAATGGTACAGACCAGAATCAGAGCAACAGCTCCTATGCTTCGCTGCCTCCCGTTCATCGGTTCACGTTTGCCTGTGCTTCCCGCAACAACTCTTGTATTTCAACCGAACTCGGATTGTACCGAAGTGCCTCCCTCAGAAAACCGAGCGCCTTTGCGGGATCGTTTCCGTAACGGAGATAGTAAAACCCGTCATCCATCAAAAGATTCGCATATTTCGGGTCGTTGCCAAGCAAGGCAAACGGTTGTAACTCATCTTCAATTGCCCGCTTTCTGTTGAAGTATTCATCCACGTTTTCGGTCATGTTCCAAGCACCAAAAAGAATGCGGGTCGAGTGGAGATAATACGTTTTGAAGACATGAACCCCGACCTTCTCCAAGCGTTGGGAAAGCATTTTCTTATCTGCATTGACGAGGAACATGGGAATAAGCAGCACCTGAAGGGAGATGGCCGCAGGAACAAGGATCTTGCTTGTTCGTTCGTCCTGAATCTGCTCTACGACCAATACCGAGAGCACCAATAGCACAATGGCAGGGAATGAGAAAACATCCCAATCCATGGGCATGGAAAGCAACGGATTGAACACAAAGAAGAAGGATGCGAACAGCAGGAGCGTCAGGAATATGAGCTTGCTCTCCACGGAGTGGAACAATCTTTTTGCACCCACTATCACGAGCCCACCAGCAACAATAAGCCAAGCTGGAATGGACCAATGAAGCATCATGTTCGCGTAATCGGCAATGTGGTTTAAGCTGAGCAGGTTGTATCTGTCAAGCGGAGGTGCTGGGGAAAGAAGCGGTAGAAAGACCCGTTCGGCATCGGTCACACCTTCCAAAAAACGCGGATCATCATAATCATGGAGAATGAAGAAATAAAGTACCGCGCCCATCAAAAATATCGGTGCAATGATCGCCCCTGAAAGTCCTTTCCAAGTGAACAGCCATGATGATCTGGACGAAGCATATTGATAAACGAAGGCGAGTGCAAGCGCAGGCCCCAGAAGCACCGTTACGGGATGCATTTTCACGTTGATGAGATACAGCACGGCAAGCATCCACAGCAGTTTGGAATTGCGCGAACGCACCTGCGCAACCATCAGCACCAACCAAAGCAGCATGGCGAAAAAACAGGGCGCGTAAGTTTCGGTGTGATCATAGAACACTTGCGTGAGCGGTGCAAAAATTCCAATGATAACCAACATGATCTGCCACAATGGTTGCTTGACCTTTCCATGGACGAACCAGATCCAAAGACCGATGAAAAGGAATTCGAAAATGAGTCCTGCCCACTTGAAGATGGTTCCGTATTCAAGTTCCGCATAATAGGAAATGACCGTGTATGAGTGCAGAATGGTCTTTCTTCCAGCCGAAGGCACCAGTTCAAATGTTAGCAGTTCATCGATCGCCTGTTCAGGGTATGCGGTGAACATCTCATTACGGAAACCGACATATTGATATGCATTCCCGTACATGTCCATTACAATGGGAAAGTGATCGAACATGAAAAGTGCCCCGAGCAGAAGCAAACTGAAAACGGACCATTTCGCCCAACTCTTGGAGAGTAACCGATCAATCTTCAGGCTCGGGATCAAAAGCAAAAATGGAACGGCTGCCAGCAGGAGAAATCCGACTTTAAGTTCCGTTGGAAGAAATGCCAACCAATGAATACCCCACCAAAATTCTGGGTCGACCAAGCTGGCAAAGACCAGCGCCATGGCAAGGATGCTTAACCCTACAAGCAGTATGTTCTTTTGTTTGGGCATCCCAGACGGGAATTCGGTCGGTGAATAGTGCTACAAGATAGAGAATGCACCTACGGTGGGGAATCAGTCGTCCAACATCCGCATGTATTGCTCGGAGACAACTCCGCCTCTGGCCTTGGCCTGTAACGCATTTTCCTTGGCCATCCGCTTATCTCCCTTTGAAATGTATATCTCCGACCTCAGCACGTAATACTTCGGGTCATTGCCGTTGAGTTCCAAGGCGCGGTCAATATCTGCCAAACCCTCATTCAGTTTAAATGTCAGCGCATACAACCTGCCTCGATGGTAATAGAGTTCAGGATTTTTCGGGTCGATCTCGATTGCCTTTGAGTAATGATCAAGTGCCTCTGGTACTTTCTGGAGGCGTTCCATGGTCAAAGCCAAATTGTAATGCGCGGCAGGGTTCTGCGGTTCCAATTCAATGGCCTTTTCAAGATCGGCCAATGCTTTTTGCAGCTGACCAGTATTCAAATACGCCAACCCGCGATTGATGCGGGACATGGCAAAATCATCTCTCAGCTCGATGGCCTTGTTCAGGTCAGCAAAGGCGCGGTCAAAATCGCCCATTTCTTCATACGCCAACCCGCGATTGGTATAACCCGAATAGAAATCAGGGTCTTTTTCAACTTCCTTGTTAAAGCAATCCATTGCTTCTTCCATCTCACCGTGGTCGGCATAGTAAATGCCGAGTTTTCCGTAACCCATGTCGTCATCAGGGTAATGTTCAATGTAGTTTGACCAGAGCGTACGGTCGCTTTCCCAAACCCTGGCCTGCAGATTGGCTCTGAATCCAAGGGCAATTATCCACACCAGAACGATAACGTTCAAACTCAGATTCATCGGTTTGGAAGCCGTTTTTCCCACTTCCACCAATACCAGAACCAGCGAAATGAACAGGCCGATATATGGCAGGTACACGTAGCGGTCGGCAATAAGCGAATTACCAAGCGGAATGAGTTGAAGTACGGGAAGCAGGCAGACCGTGAAGAACAGTACACCGAAAAACGTCAGCGGCAGTTTGCGACCGTATCTCCAAAGAAGAAAAAATAGAAACAGAACCGCTGGAAGCGAGGCGAAAACATACCATGGCAGGCCTTGCCCGAGCATTTCATCGAACGGATAAAAGTTGCTGAGGTATGGCGGCCAGACGAAACGGATGAGGTATTGCGCTATTCGGTACGTGAACAGAAAAGGAGTCATCCAAACTGGAATGTCGTTGGCAGATTGGATGGCACCCACATCCTTCTGCGCGACAATGGCCCAAATACCACCCGCCAACGCAATCACAAAGAATGGCAGCTTTTCCAATACGAGTTTGAAGCTGAATTTCTTGCGGTAAACAAAGACATCCAACAACAGCAGAATGACAGGCAGAACGACCGCCACCGCCTTTGCCAGAACGGCAAGCACAAAGAACAACAGCGTCAGTCCGTAAATGACCAAAGGTCTTTTTCCAATCGCATACTTATGGTAGAACCAAAGCGATAGCAGAAGCAGACCAACGAACATGAGGTCTTTTCGACCTGTTGCCCAAGCCACCACCTCTACATTCATCGGATGCACGGCAAACAGTAATGTCGAAACCAGCGCCACCTCCTTATTTGCAAACCAACGCTTGATCAGGCCGTACACAAGGGTGATATTCAGCAGATGCCACCCGAAGTTTACGGCATGGAACCAACGCGGGTCATAGCCTGCAATCTTGTAATCTATCATCCACGAAAGCAGGATTATCGGACTGTAAGTTCCCATTACCTGCTTGGTGGTGAAAATGTCCTTCACTGCTTCCCAAGAAAAATGCCTCACCAAAAGGTTTTGCAGAATGTAGTGGGTGTCATCCCACCTCACAAACTCGGCATTCATCATCGGGTAATAGACCGCTGCGGCCAGCACCATGAGAATGAGGTGAATGGCGTAATTGGGCAGCTCGGAAATTCTCCGAAAGATCACGGTCTGGCGTTTCGTTCGTAGAGGTCGATAAGCTGATCGGCCGCCAACTTTGCTGGAGCCTCCAACGTGTAGAGTTCTTCACCTTCCAAACTCACAAACATGGCTGTTGGAAATTCCGTAAATCCAAACTGTTTCTCCAAGTTCATGCCGTTTGAGGTGGTGCGTTGAGCCACAAGTGGAAGAACCTTCCCATCAAATGCTTGAATAACTGTTGAATCGCTCAGTATCGTTACAAGGTTTTTGTACGCAGGACTTTCCTCATCCTCCCAAACCACCACAAAGAAATTCATGCCTTTTTCACGGGCCAGTTCTGTGGCCTGCGTCAACGTGCCAGAAAATCCTACCTGAACGGAAGTTGAATCTGACGTTTGAGCCAAAGCCGAAATGCTCCAGCAAAAACAGAACAAGAAAGTGAGCTTTGCAAGGCGCAACATTTCAACAAGAAATTAAGGGTTATCGAGACGACCCGTAGCCCAATTGCCGCGAATTGGCATTGATCTGCTTTTCAAGATCGGCAAGTTCCGCTTTCATCTGATCCAATTCAGATGTCTGTGTTCGAAGTGAATTCTGAGCCGCATTCAAGGTCATGTCACCCTCTTGGATGGCTGCATCCAATTCCTGTGCAGCCTTTACCAAAGGCACCACAAACTCTGCATAACGCAAGCCATAATGGTCTTCCTCGCTGTTTGGCATGTCGATACCTGAGAACTCATAACCAGCGTCTTTGGCAGCTGCTTCCACTTCCTGCGCAATGAAACCAGTTACCAACTGGCGTTCTTTTCTATCTGCTGCTTCCCGAAGATCCGCAGGAACCGTTCGGCCGTAGAATGCCTCAATCGCATCCACATCGAAATTGTAAGTAACGGGACGCAATCTGGTAATGAACTCAAGACCAACAACATTCTCCTGAATATTTCGCTTAAATCTTCTGTCTGAAGTAGAAGTAAAGTTCACATACCCACGGATGGTCTCGGTGCTGCTGTTCCCCATGGAGACAATATTGTCCGCAGAAACAGTTGCATTGTAACCGAATGCGATGGTATTACTATGGCTTGCAGTAGCGTTATTACCGATTGCGATCGCGTTATCATCGTTGTTCCCAACATTGGAAGAATATCCGATTGAAATACCATAATCAGCCAGATAACTTACACGGGACTGATAACCAATTGCAACAGAATAAGGCCCTCTCGCTTCGGCCGTATGCCCAATGCCAACGGCATAAATGTCTTCACCTGTAGCCGCTGAACCAATGGCGATCGTACCGATAGAATCTGGCGATGCCTGATAACCGATACCTATAGCTTCATCAGCGGTGGTAGTCGTTTGATAGCCTATGAGGTAACTTTTATCTCCAGAAACAGATGCTTCCTGACCAATGGCAGCTGAGTGGTTTCCAGAGGCAGAGGCTGTGTAACCGGCCGCAATTGCATCCGAACCAGTAGTAGCTTGTGCCAATACACCCAATGCAATTCCGTAAGCACCAGAGACTGAAGAGCCGTAACCAATGGCCACTGCACTATCCGCGGTAAGCGCAGTCGAATACCCAATGGCAACACCGCGAAAATTAGCGACCGAGGAAGATGCCCCGATGGCCACCGATGAGCTACCGGTAACAGTAACCGCTGACCCGATACCCACACTTGCCGTATCTGAAACAGAGGCAGTATACCCGATGGCAACTGACTTCTCTCTTGTAACAGACGCTGTATAACCTATGGCAATCCCGTAGTCGCTCTGGCCTACGGCCTGATAGCCCAATGCAATAACCCCAACGGAATCCAAGTTCACTTCGTGACCAATACCTATTGACTGATCGGCTTGCGCTGCCGCATCGGAACTGGCTCCCCAAAGCTGGGTTTTAGTTGCATCATTATTCGAGTTGCTTCCGATAGCTGAAGAATAGCGCGAAGAATTTGAAATACTGGCGTTGTAGCCGATTGCCAAGGCATCATTATGCTGCACATCTGAATATGATCCGATGGAGATTGAGCGGGTATTAGTGTGTACCTCGCCTGAATAGCCGACCACTACGTTATCATCCCCATTTACCTCACTATATGCTCCAACAAATACATTTCTTGAACGCACAGTACCGTTGAAATCAGCATAAGCACCCATACCCACGTTATAGTTTCCCTCCCGATTGGAGTAACCTGCAGTAAATCCCACATACGTGTTCTCCTCACCTTCACCATTGGTACCATTGGTCCGATTGTTATCCCAACCTGCGTAGGCTCCAACAAAGGTATTTCGGTCAGCATACTCGGTGGCCGCACCAGAGGCAGCACCAATGAACGTATTATAAATACCCTGCCCTACGTCTGTTCCGGCAGAATCGCCAAGTGCCGTATTATGGTGCCCAGTTGAAACATCATAAAGGGCTTCATTCCCCAATGATGTGTTCCGATAACCTGTTGTATTACTACGACCTGCGGCAGATCCAACGAACGTATTGTCGCTTGCGGTGGTATTGTTGTAGCCAGCATCTTCTCCAATGAAAGTACAGTCATCACCCGTGGTATGGTTCTTACCGGCCTCATCTCCAATGAAAGTGTTGTCGTAGGCCCCAGCGGTCATCAAGCGTCCTGCATCTGCGCCTATTACGATATTATCTGAATTTCCAGAGCGTCCTGTAGCATAGTCTGAGTTTCCCCCACCGTAGGCATAATCACCAATAGCTATGTTATCATAACCTGTAGTGTTCCAAAGACCTGCATAATAGCCGATGAATACATCTCCATATGTGCCACTGGTGGTGTAGCGCCCAGCATCAAAACCGATCATAATGTGATGGCTTCCTGTACTTACGCTGGCGCCTGCACTATCACCGATAAACACATTATAATCACCGGAAGTAATGCTTGCTCCGGCCCCTGTTCCTAACGATTCATTGAAGGTCTGCGAGCTTGCAAATGGAATAAAAAAGACGAGACAACCACTAAGTACCAGAACGAGTCTACCTGCCTTTTTCATTGTTCGGTCTACGTTGCTGTTTGAAATCCAATGTTGCATCTTGAAGGTCATTTCGTTCAACTGCAATTATTTGGATTGGCTGATTCCGAAACTGGCCGAGTTCCTGTCTGCTTGCGCTTTCAGGTCGTTCAGTTTCTCTTTCATTGTCTTCAATGCAGCCTCATATTCCTCAATGGTCTGTTTCTGCCGGTCGATCACCAATTGCTGCGAAACCACTTTGGCGTTCAGTTCCTGCGTGGCCTTTACCAATGGCACCACAAACTCCGCATAGCGCAAACCGTAATGATCCTGGTCGTCATTCGGAAGGTCAATACCTGAGAAATCGTAGGCCACCTCTTTGGCGGCAGCCTCTACTTCCTGCGCAATGAATCCAGTTATCAACTGGCGTTCTTTTCTATCCGCGGCCTCTCTCAGATCGGCAGGAACTACTCTTCCGTAGAATGCTTCAATCGCATCCACATCATAATTGTAGGTAACGGGGCGAAGTCGATTAATGAATTCGAGCCCGACCACATTTTCCTGAACATTCCGTTTAAAACGCCCATCAGAGGTAGCCGTGAAGTTCACATACCCACGGATGGTTTCCGTACTGCTGTTCCCCAATGAGATCATGTTGTCCGCAGAAACGGTTGCGTTGTATCCGAACGCAATCGCATTATCATTTGATGCCGTAGCATTATTTCCGATGGCAATGGAACTCGCATGGTTCGAGCCCACCAATGAAGAATATCCGATGGCAATAGAATAATCAGCGCTGTTATTGACCTTGGCCTGATAGCCGATAGCAACACCATTGTCCGAGTTCAACACTTGCGCAGAATAGCCAATCGCTACGCCATAGTAATCCTGTGTATGAGAACCAGAGCCGATTGCAACGGAACCGAGTGAATCAGGAGCCGCCTGATAACCGATACCCACCGTATTATTTCCCGTGGTGGATGCCTGATAACCAATGAGGTAACTGTTGTCTCCGGAAACATTAGCTTGCTGCCCAATCGCAAGTGAGTGGTCCCCAGAAGCCGATGAGTTATATCCTGAAGCAATGGCATCCGATCCAGAAGCTTGTGCCGAAATCCCCAAGGCGATACCATACACTCCCGACACCGATGAACTGAAACCAATTGCTACAGCACTGTCTGCAGAAAGTACAGTTGAATGTCCGATGGCCACACCGTTTGCATTGGCAGCAGAGGATGATGCTCCGATGGCCACCGATGAACTACCAGCAACTGATACAGATGAGCCGATACCAACACTTGCCGTATCTGAAACAGAAGATGCATATCCTATGGAAACCGATTTAGTGGCTGTTACACCCGCAGTATAACCGATGGCAATACCGTAATCCCCTTGCCCAGCCGATTGATACCCCAACGCGATGACACCAAGAGAATCCAAATTAACCTCATGGCCGATGCCAACTGAAAAATCTGCTTCAGCAGCAGCATTGGCACTATGCCCCCATATCTGCGTTTTCTGGGCACTGTTCTCAGAATAGTTGCCAATGGCAGAAGAATAACGCGAATCAGTCGTGGCAATGTTTGCCTGATATCCAATGGCCAACGCATCATCATCTTTGGACTTTGATTCCGAGCCAATAAGAATCGTTCGGCTCGTGCTGGTGCCAACGTACGCATCGGCCGAATACCCCAGCAACACGTTATCATCACCGCGAAGATTGGAATACGCTCCGAGAAAAACATTTCGTTCACTGATAGTATATCCAAAATCGGCATAGGCTCCCATTCCCACATTGTATTGTCCTTCTCGATTGGAATAACCACAATAAAAACCTACGTAGGTATTCTCGTTGGCATCATCGGTATTATTCGTTCGGTTATTATCCCAACCAGCGTATGCTCCAACAAAGGTATTCCGGTCAGCATGCTCCGTGGCAGCACCCGAAGCAGCACCTATGAATGTGTTGTAAATACCATCCCCTACATCTGTTCCAGCAGAATCACCAATAGCCGTGTTATGATGTGAGGTACTGACATCATATAGAGCTTCATTACCTACTGCAGTATTCCGGTACCCGGTCGTGTTGCTTCGACCACAAGCAGAACCGATGAACGTATTATCACTTGCAGTCGTGTTATTATAACCAGCATCTTCTCCAATAAAGGTACAGTCAGAACCAGTAGTATGAACCTTCCCTGCCTCATCACCAATAAATGTGAGGTCCGAACCGGTAGTTGCATAACCTCCAGCATCTGCACCGATAATGACCCAGTCTGAGGAACTACCACCATCCGTAGAATGTCCACCACCCGCGTAATCACCGATAAGAATCTTATCGCTACCAGTGGTATTATTACCCCCTGCGTAATAACCGATGAAGACATTTGCCGAAGCAGTCTTCTGATTATAACCGGCAGTGTAACCTACCATAATGTTTCGACTACCTGTACTTAGAAATGGTCCCGAACTGTCACCAATTAGCACGTTATAATCTCCAGACGTAATGCTGGCACCAGCACCGGTACCCAATGATTCATTGAAGGTTTGAGCATTTGACACCGAGAAAGACCCTGTAAAACAGAACAGGATACTCAGCGATATTTTGAGTAAGTTTTTCATATCCTACTTGTTTCTTCGGTTTCTCTTAGTTCTTTCTGATGCATCTTACACGATACTTGGATGATGCTGTCTTATCATCAATGTCCTGTGGTCCGTAATCCATCCTTAACGCATAAGCATTACTTACATCATATTCTGTACTGCTCCAGTACAACCAATCTGGATTCTGTTCAAGATCTCCGATCAGATATGATTGCTTGTAAATGGCATCAAGTTCCATAAGTGATGGTAGATACCAGTCAGATTTGCCGAATGCCGTCAGGTTATCACAAGTGGAAACTGCCGTTGACCAATCCTGTCCAGAAGCATTGTCATGAGGATGAACATAGATGATATCACCCCAAAGTTTGATCGGAACCGGCTGTGATGTATCCGGTACCCCCAGCGTGGAAGGATCGGTCCATGTACCCACCCCGGTCGAATCAGAGGCGAGCACGTAACCCGTAGCCTGACTACCATCCACCTGCTTGATGTTTCCTACTACATGCAACTCAGATTCTGCTGGTTCTACTCCGATGCCCACGTTCTGACCACTCGCTACATAAAGATCCTTGTTTGAAATCACGAGACCAGAATTCAACTCCATCACAGTAGTACTTCCTCCCGTGATGAGATACATGCTGTAATTGCTACTCGCAAATTTTGCCGTGTCTCCCAAGTAGATATAACTTCCTCCAGAAGACTGAACTTGACGGTATTGACCGATTTCAATATTTCCGTCAACTTCCAATTTTTCTGAAGGGCTTACAGAGCCAATTCCCACGTTGGTTCCATCATTGTAGAGATTATCTGTAGCCACCCAATCAGAACCATCATAGTATATCGTCTGTCCAGTAGTTCCTGTCACACCGAATGAACCAGTTGGACCAGTAGCACCTGCGGCACCTGTTGGTCCTGTTGCTCCGTCTACTCCGTTGGTTCCGGCTGCTCCAGTTGGGCCTGTCGGGCCTGTCGCTCCGTCAACTCCATTGGTTCCTGCCGCTCCAGTTGGGCCTGTCGGGCCTGTCGCCCCGTCTACTCCGTTGGTTCCTGCGGCACCCGTTGGACCTGTCGCTCCATCTACTCCGTTCGTTCCAGCTGCACCAGTTGGGCCTGTCGGGCCTGTCGCTCCGTCTACTCCGTTGCTGCCTGCCGCACCTGTCGGTCCTGTCGGGCCTGTGGCTCCGTCTACTCCGTTGGTTCCGGCTGCTCCAGTTGGGCCTGTCGCTCCGTCTACTCCGTTCGTTCCAGCTGCACCAGTTGGGCCTGTCGGGCCTGTCGCTCCGTCTACTCCGTTGGTTCCAGCTGCGCCCGTTGGGCCCGTTGGACCTGTCGCTCCGTCAACTCCATTGCTTCCTGCCGCACCTGCCGGTCCTGTCGGGCCTGTAGCTCCATCTACTCCGTTGGTTCCAGCTGCACCCGTTGGGCCTGTCGGGCCTGTGGCTCCGTCAACTCCATTGGTTCCTGCCGCTCCAGTTGGGCCTGTCGGGCCTGTCGCTCCGTCTACTCCGTTGGTTCCGGCTGCACCCGTTGGGCCTGTCGGGCCTGTCGCTCCGTCTACTCCGTTGGTTCCGGCTGCTCCAGTTGGGCCTGTCGGACCTGTCGCTCCGTCTACTCCGTTCGTTCCCGCGGCTCCCGTTGGACCTGTCGCTCCGTCTACTCCGTTGCTGCCTGCCGCACCTGTCGGTCCTGTCGGGCCTGTGGCTCCGTCTACTCCGTTGGTTCCAGCTGCGCCCGTTGGGCCCGTTGGACCTGTCGCTCCGTC
>WGMW01000060.1 GCA_016124845.1 Flavobacteriales bacterium | reverse complement strand
GGATCGAGAAGAAGAAAAGAAGGGTGTCGGACGCGTCCCAGGCCTGCATTGCAGAGCATGTGCGGGATCATCGGCCTCCACCCGCAACAAACCTATAAAATGGTTTGAAATTGATTTGCTTTTTATCGGTATGACTAACGCGAGGTGCTTACCTTTAAGGCAAACAGAACAGATTATGTCTAAAAGCAACGATAAGGAAGAGGAAAAACCAAAAATGGCTACTGTCATTGATATCACCGAAGCAGGCAACACAGTTTTTCAGCACCCACTTCCTAAAATACAGGAAGCCAGAAGGTATTCCATGTCATTTGCTTTTCAAGAGGAATATGGTGAAATATTAAAATGTAATGGAGATAGAGAAACGGCAATAGTTGCTGCATGTGCATTTGAGCAGCACGTTGATGTCATTCTTGGTTATTGGGTTCCAGGATATGAAAGTTTGAATGATCGAGAAACAACATTTAGCTACAAGATTAGAATGCTAAAGGCATTTCAACTAATACCGAATAAAGTTCTTGTGGGGATTGATGTTATTAGAAATGTCCGAAATGACTTTGCGCATAATTTGACCCTAAACACATTTGAAAAATTGGAAGGAAAGCGTCAAGATCAAATCAAGACTGCGTATCGAAAGTTTACTAAATCTGATTTTGAGAAGGACGTAAGAGGTAATTACATGGCAGTAGTGACTGCCTTGCAATTCGCAATGGGTACATATTCTGAACATGTAATGCTTTTGGGTCAAGCACTTCGAAACGCTAAATTGTTTGAGCAGATTGCTAATTCAATCGTACCATCGCCTGATACGATTGTTCAAGTTGACGAGAAGACTTCTCAAGTTGAACTTGCCAGTGATCCTAATAGTAAGGACAGCCACTTGTAGGGTTATCGTCAGACAAATACTTGTCAGATTGTCTAATTCCCTAACCAAAAAGCCCTTCAAGCATAGAATTCATAAATCTCCCATTCGCATCCATTTCCGAACGTAGCTTCAAGAAATCATCCCATTTCGGGTAAACAGAGAGGAGGTAATCCGTACCCACATTGAATTCCTTGCCCCAATGCGGGCGGCCATTGTATTTGATGCCGATCTGTTCTTCAAAATCGGCAAGCAGTTCGTCCCAACCACGGTTATCGGCATTGTAACACCCGATGTAAACGCTATCGCGGCCGTGGCACGGGCTCAGCGCAAAATCATCGCCCTTCACAAACCGTATCTCCTGTATGAAATTCATCAGGTGGCCCTTGGTTTCGACCATCTTCTTGTACTCACGGAACAGGGTAGGAGCATGGTTGATGTCAAACGCCCATTCCGTTTCGCGGTGTATGGGCGGTTCGGGCACGTTGAATACCTTGTAGCTGCGTTCAATTCTGTCAACATCGGCCAGGAAAGGCGTCAGAATCTTGCTGTTGATGGCCATTCTTCTTGTCGGTTTGCGGTTTCCCCACCAAAGCATCAGGCGGTAGAAATACACCGAAACCCATTCGTTCATCAGCTTCTGTCGGAACCAAGTGTCGTTCACGGGTTCCTGTGTGCGCTGGTAGCAGTACACCATCATCTTATCCGTGTGCGGAAACCACCACATTTTGATGTGGTCATGCTCTTTTACCCAATCAAGAATGTTGTCGCACACTTCCTCAAAATCCATAATACCCGAACGCTCGTGCAACTGGAATTTCGGCACCACGTTGATGGTCATTTCGGTAATGATACCCAAAGAGCCTAAAGAGATTAGAGACAAGTGATAGAGTTCGGGATTGTCCTTGCGATTTACTTCCAAAACTTCCCCATCGGCTTTCACCAATTTGAAGCTCTCCACCATCGAACCCAAAATCTGAAATCCAATGCCAGAACCATGTGTGGCCGTGGAAATGGCGCCCGCCAAACTCTGCTCCGCAATAGAACCAAGGTTGGAAAACGCGTAACCGCTTTCCCAAAGCTCCAAGTTCAGGTCTTTCAGCTTCGCACCCGCTTGTATGGTGGCTTGGTTCTTCTCGCGGTCAATGGACAGCACACGGTTCAGCTTGCTGGTGTCGATCAGAAGGTCATCGGTCGGAATCAGCGCACTCCACGAGTGTCCAGTTCCAAAGCAGCGCACTTTTCCATTTGAATTTTTGAGCAGTTCCTGCATTTCTTCCGTGCTGGTCGGTTGCGCAATGCGCTTCGCATCAAACCGAATGTTGCCTGCCCAATTCTGCCATTCCATGCTGCAAGATAGGGGCTTGCTGCGGCAAGCCCTTACAATTTCTCATCTTTACGGCAATGCTGCTCAATATTCAGTTTCTCATCAGGCGCACAGAGTTTCTACTTCACCCGTTCACGTGGGTGATCATCCTGCTGATCTGGGCGGTTCTGACCTACAATCAGAAGCGCAGAAAACGGCTGATGCTTTGGGCGTTGGGCATGTTGGTTTTCTTCTCAAACTCCTTCATTGTCGATGAGTTTACCCGCGTTTGGGAAATGGAAGTGACACCCGTTTGGAAGATCGACCCGAATGTGAAAACAGCCATTGTTCTGGGTGGTGGCGTGTATTACGATACCGAAACCGATGTGGTGAGCTATGGCGGTAATGCCGACCGTTACTTGGGCGTGCTGCGTCCGTACCACGAACATCGAATTCAGAAAATACTTGTTTCAGGTGGTGGTGCCAACTACTTGGCAACTGATGTGAAGGAAAGCGAAATGCTCAGGCGTTTGTACCTCCTTTGCGATGTCGATTCGGCCGATATTCTGATCGAGGATCAAAGCCTGAACACCTACGAGAATGCCAAATTCTGCAAACCGATCTTGGAGGAATTGGGTGAGGAGAAGTTTCTGCTCATCACGTCAGCGGCACACATGCGTAGGGCCGTTGCCTGTTTCGAAAAGCAGGGCATCAACGTGATTCCGCATCCTGTGATGAAAAGCGTGGGTAAGAGGCGCTTCGAACTGGATTACCTGTTCGTGCCGCGCGTGATGAACTTCCACAAATGGATGTCCTTGATCCACGAATGGATCGGAGTTCTGAGCTACAAATTGCGCGGTTATATTTGACGTCACCCTGAATTTATTTCAGGGTTTGTTTAGATTCTGAAACAAGTTCAGAATGACACAACGCTAAACCATTGCAGCTAACTGCTCTTCCAACGCCTTGATCTTCGCTTCAGCGTCAGCCTTCTTGTTTCGCTCGATGGCAATTACTTGTTCAGGCGCACCAGACACGAACCGTTCGTTGTTCAGTTTCTTCTCAACTGAAGCCAAGAATCCTTTCGCGTAATCGAGTTCCTTTTCGAGTTTTTCTTTTTCCTCGGAAGCATCTACCAATCCTGCCAACGGAACATAGAACTCAGCACCTTTAACCACAAAAGCCGAAGCAGAGGTTGGAGCCTCAGAGGTCACGCCAATTGATTCCAAGTTGGCCAATTTCCGGATCACAGGATTGAACGCATCGCTGTAATCTCCTTTCACCAAAAGGCTCAATTTCTCCTTTGGAGCAATCTGCTTCTCATTACGGATTCTTCGAACCTCCATGATCACCTTCTCAGCATTCTCGAAACCAGAGAGCAGTTTCTCATCAACCGCTCCAGCTTTAGGCCATGGAGCAACGATCATGCGGTCTTCTTTACCGCGCTTGCCCATGTTGTCCCAAATTTCTTCGGTGATGAATGGCGTGAACGGATGAAGGATTTTCAGCAGTTTCTCCAATATCTCCACAGTGGCATCCAAGGTTGCTTTATCAATTGGTTGCTGGTAAGCAGGTTTTACCATTTCGAGATACCACGAGCAGAAGTCATTCCACACCAACTTATACGTGGTCATCAATGCATCGCTCAATCGGAACTTTTCGTAGTGGTCGTTTAATACCTCCAACTCTTTGCTAAAACGCGAATTGAACCAATCAATGGCAATCTTCGCATCAACGGGTTGTGCCAGACTTTCATCTACTTCCCAGCCTTTTATCAGTCGGAATGAGTTCCAGATCTTGTTGTTGAAGTTTCTTCCCTGCAAGCAGAGACCTTCATCAAAAAGAAGGTCGTTACCAGCAGGAGATGAAAGCAACATGCCCACACGAACGCCATCTGCGCCATACTCAGCGATAAGGTCAAGAGGGTCAGGAGAATTCCCCAACGACTTGCTCATTTTTCTGCGGAGTTTATCGCGTACAATTCCTGTCAGATACACGTTTTTGAACGGAAGTTCGCCACGGTATTCGTAGCCCGCCATCACCATTCGCGCCACCCAGAAAAAGAGGATTTCGGGCGCGGTAACGAGGTCATTGGTAGGATAGTAGTAGTTGATGTCCTTGTTGTTCGGGTCTTTGAAACCATCGAAAACGGAGATTGGCCACAACCAAGATGAGAACCACGTATCTACCACGTCTTCATCCTGTCTAAGATCTGCAATAGACAATTGGCAATTTTCAATTTTCAATTTGAATTTGTCCAGTGCCTCTTCAGCGGTTTTCGCCACCACATAATTACCTTTCGGATCGTACCATGCTGGTATTCGCTGTCCCCACCACAACTGGCGGCTGATGCACCAATCGCGCACATTCTCCATCCAATATTTGTACGTATTGATGAACTTGTTCGGGTGGAACTGAATGTTGCCGTTCAGTACGTTTTTCAAAGCTGGTTCGGCCAGTTTCTTCATGCTCACGAACCACTGCTCCGAAAGGCGTGGCTCAATAACCGCATCGGTTCTTTCCGAATACCCGACCTTGTTCATGTAATCCTCGATCTTCACGATCTGGCCCGCAGCCTCAAGGTCTTTCGCAATCTTCTTTCGAACTACAAAGCGGTCTTCGCCCACGTAGAACTGAGCGGCTGCGCTTAGCGTTCCGTTCGGGTTCAGAATGTCGATGGTTTCGAGCTTGTGCTTCTGTCCGAGGTTATAATCATTCTCATCGTGCGCTGGCGTCACTTTCAAGCATCCCGTTCCGAATTCCATATCCACGTACTCATCCAGAATGATCGGAATGCTGCGCTTGACCATCGGAACAATGGCGCGTTTGCCATGCAAATGCGTGAAACGCTCATCGTTCGGGTTGATACAGATAGCGGTATCGCCCAAAATGGTCTCTGGTCGGGTGGTGGCAATGGTCAGCCATTCGTCCGTTCCTTCTATCTGATATCGAACGTAATACAACTTTGACTGAACTTCTTTGTGGTTCACTTCCTCATCCGAAACCGCTGTCAAAGCCGATGGATCCCAATTCACCATACGGTGACCTTTGTAGATCAAACCTTTTTCGTGCAGGTCGATGAACACATCCAAAACCGCATCGCTCAAGTCGTCTTCCATGGTAAAACGCGTGCGCTCCCAATCGCAGGAAGCACCAAGTTTCTTCAACTGTTCGAGGATGATGCCGCCATGTTTGTGCGTCCATTCCCAAGCATGCTCCAAGAATTCCTCACGGGAAAGATCCCATTTCTTGATGCCCTGATCGGCAAGTTTCTTCACCACTTTGGCTTCTGTGGCAATGGAAGCATGGTCGGTTCCAGGAACCCAACAAGCGTTCTTTCCCAACATTCGCGCTCTGCGCACCAACACATCCTGAATAGTGTTGTTGAGCATGTGACCCATGTGCAGCACGCCTGTCACGTTCGGTGGCGGAATGACAATGGTATACGACTCGCGCTCGTCTGGCTCCGAATGGAAATATCCGTTCTCCATCCAGTAGCTGTACCATTTGTCTTCTGTAAGGCTTGGGTCGTACTTTGCTGCAATCTCGCTCATCAGGTCTGAATTTGAAGGCTGCAAAATTAGGGATTGCGTCCGCGTTAAGGATGGAAGCGGCATCCTTTTTTGTCCGCAGGCAAAAAAGATAGAGCGGAAAGCCCGACCCGCAGGGAACGCCCATATCGTTAAAAAACGTAAACGGTGAACAATAACCATCCGCGGGTTGTCGTTTTACAAGCAAATCTTGTGCAATGGTACTCGCGTATGTCATATTCTCTGCTGCCCTCTGCGCCCTGGCAATAGACGTGGCCACTACAGATTGAGTTATTCGTTACTGGTTATTCGTTATTCGGAAGCCTCAATAACCATTCACCCAATAACCCAGTAACTCTTATCCACAGTTTTCAACATTGGCCGAGAGCGGGGCTCAAAAACCTAACTTCGGGGCTGTCTTAATTAGCTAAGTCAACCTTTCATGTATCTGATCTACGACACGGAGACCACTGGTCTGCCGAAGGACTACAACGCCCCCATAACTGACGCGGAAAACTGGCCGCGTTTGGTGCAGTTGGCGTGGCAGTTGCATGCCAAGGACGGCTCGCTGATAGAGGCGCAGAACTTCATTGTGAAGCCCGATGGATTCGACATTCCGTTCAACTCGGAGCAGGTTCACGGCATTTCTACCAAAAAGGCGCTGGAAGAAGGCATTCCGCTGCAGGAAGCGCTGGACCGCTTTACAGAAGTGCTGGGCAAGTCCCAGATCGTTGCGGGGCACAACATCGAGTTCGACATCAACATTATGGGTGCGGAGTACATGCGCATGGGCGATTCGGCCCCGATCATGGACCTGCCTTCCATCGACACCAAAGATGAATCGACCGAGTTCTGCGCCATTCCAGGTGGTCGTGGTGGTCAGTTCAAATGGCCGAAACTCACCGAATTGCACGTTAAGCTTTTCGGAGAGGCGTTTGACGAGGCGCACAACGCTGCCGCAGATGTGGCGGCAACAGCCCGTTGTTTCCTCGAACTCATCCGAATCGGAATAATCACTTCCGAAAAAGCAGGACTTTCCGCAGAGGAATTCCAAACGTACAAGGAGGTCAACCCTACTCCGTTTGAGACGGAAGACATTGAAATTGAAGCGCAGGTGGCGGCTTCCAAAAAGAAGCGCGACACCACTTCTCCCGATGCTACGACTTCGGCCAAGGCCGTGAAGCACGATTTTGCGCACCTGCATTGCCATTCGCAGTTCAGCGTGTTGCAGGCCACCATTCAGATCAAGAATCTGGTGAACCGCGCAGTGGAATTCGGCATGCCTGCTGTGGCACTGACAGACCACGCCAACATGTTCGGCACCTTCCATTTTGTGATGGAAGTGGAAAACGCCAATCGCGAGATTGCGGCACACAACGAGAAGATTGCATCGGGCGAAGCCCAAGGCCAACCGAAAACGCCACTGAAAGGAATTGTGGGTTGCGAGTTTTACGTGACCGATGACCTGAAGGACAGAACCAAGCAGAACAACGGTTTCCAAACGGTAGTGCTGGCCAAAAACAAGGCGGGTTACCACAACCTGGCGAAGCTGAGTTCCATCTCGTTCGCAGAAGGTTTTTACTACGTTCCGCGTATCGATAAAGAGGTTCTTCTACAGTACAAGGAGAACCTGATCGTTTCCACAGGCGGGCCTGGTGGCGAAGTGCCTTACCTCATTCTCAATGTGGGCGAAAAGCAGGCTGAAGAAGCGTTCCTTTGGTACAAGGAGCATTTTGGAGACGACTTTTACGTGGAGCTGATCGACCACGGTCAGCCAGGTGAAAAGCGGGTGAATGAAACGCTGCTGGAATTCGCCAAGAAGCACAACGTCAAGTATTTCCCGAGCAATAACGTTTACTACCTCAACCAGAAGGATCAGCGCGCGCACGACATTCTTTGCTGCCTGAAAGAGGGCGTGAAGATCGATGAGGAATCGCGCGGAAGGGATTACATCAAACGCCTTTTCCCGAACGACCAGTTCTACTTCAAGTCTCAGGATGAGATGAAGAAGATCTTTGCGCATGTGCCGGAGGCTTTTGAGACCATCGGTGAGATCGTGGACAAGATCGAGCCGTTCAAACTGAAGCAGGATGTGTTGCTCCCGGTCTTCAACATTCCTCAGGAATTCGTTGATCCCGAGGACGCAAAAGATGGTGGCAAGCGCGGTGAGAACGCGTACCTCCGCCACCTAACATATATAGGTGCTGAAAAGCGTTATGGCGAGATAACCGATGATATTCGAGAACGCTTGGATTTCGAATTGCAAACGATTGCCAATTCAGGTTATCCAGGTTACTTCTTGATTGTGCAGGATTTCACTTCCGAAGCGCGCAAAATGGGAGTTTCCGTTGGACCTGGTCGTGGTTCGGCTGCGGGTTCGGCTGTGGCGTATTGCATCGGAATTACGAATGTAGACCCGATTGCTTACGACCTGCTGTTTGAGCGTTTCCTGAACCCAGACCGTGTGTCGCTTCCCGATATCGACATCGACTTTGATGATGAAGGTCGCGGCAAGATTATTGATTGGGTGGTGAACAAATACGGCAAGAATCAGGTGGCGCAGATCATCACGTACGGTAGCATGGCGGCCAAATCGGCCATCCGTGATACCGCGCGTGTTCTGAACCTTCCATTGGCCGATGCTGACCGCATCGCGAAGTTGATTCCAGACATCAGTCTCGGAAAGATTTTCGGGCTGGATGAGAAGGCACTGAAAGAGAAACTGAACGGTGACGGAGAGCGTGTCGCGCAAGCGGAAGAACTCAAAAAACTTTCGGAAGGAAGAGATGAAATAGCCCTGACCATCAACGAGGCGCGCGTGCTCGAAGGCTCCATCCGAAACACGGGCATCCACGCTTGTGGTGTGATCATCACGCCTGATGACATCACCAATCACATTCCCGTTACCACCGCCAAGGATTCCGACCTCGCGGTAACGCAGTTCGACAACAGTGTGGTGGAATCGGCAGGGATGCTGAAAATGGACTTCCTCGGGCTGAAAACGCTGTCCATTATTAAGGATGCGACCAAGCTGGTGAAGATGCGTCACAACATCGACATCGACCCCGATGAGATTCCGCTTGACGACCCGAAAACATACGAGCTTTATCAGAAAGGCCAGACGAACGGAACGTTTCAGTTTGAATCGCCTGGAATGCAAAAGCACCTGCGCGCGCTGAAACCCGACAAGTTTGCCGACCTCATTGCGATGAACGCGCTGTATCGCCCAGGGCCGCTGAAGTACATTCCGAACTTCATCAAGCGGAAGCATGGTGAGGAGGAGATCACGTACGACCTGCCCGAAATGGAGGAATACTTGGCCGAGACGTACGGAATTTCGGTCTATCAGGAGCAGGTGATGCTGTTGTCGCAGAAACTGGCGGGCTTCTCCAAAGGTGATGCGGACGTGCTGCGGAAAGCGATGGGTAAGAAGATCTTCGCCCTGCTGCAAAAGCTTAAACCGCAGTTCTTAGAAGGCTGCGCCAAGAATGGCCACGACACCAAGATCGCTGAGAAGATCTGGGCCGACTGGGAGGAATTCGCGGCCTACGCGTTCAACAAATCGCACTCCACGTGCTATTCGGTGGTGGCGTTCCACACGGGTTACCTCAAAGCGAATTACCCTGCCGAGTACATGGCTTCGGTGATGACGCACAACATGAACGACATCAAAAAGGTGACGTTCTTCATGGATGAGTGCCGCAGAATGGGAATTCCTGTTCTGGGACCTGATGTGAATGAATCACAGTTCAAGTTTGCCGTGAACGATAAAGGCGAAATCCGTTTCGGTTTAGGTGCCATCAAAGGTGTGGGTGAAGGTGCGGTTGAAGCGATCATCAACGAACGAGCAGAGAACGGAAACTTCACCTCCATTTTCGACCTCACTAAACGAATCGATCTTCGCGCAGCAAACCGAAAATGCATGGAAAGCTTGGCTGTGGCAGGTGCTTTCGATGGATTTGAGAACAGTCATCGTGGCCAATATTTCTTCGATGATGGAACGGGAACGTTCTTGGAAAAGGCCATCAAGTTTGGGGCAAGTTCGCAGGAAGCGGAAAACAGCTCGCAGGTGTCACTCTTCGGAGAAGCATCCGATGTTCAGCTCCCAGAACCCGTTCCGCCAAAGTGCGAGAGATGGGGCAACATTCAGGCACTGAAAGCCGAAAAGGAAGTGGTTGGCGTTTACATTTCTGGTCATCCGCTGGATGATTTTGAACTGGTGATGGAGCGTTTCTGCAACATCGACCTTGCCTCACTTCAAACCGAAGAAGCCAAGAAAAGTCCTGGCGAATACAAGTTTGCGGGCGTCATCTCATCGGTGCAGCATCGCATGAGCAAGCAGAACAATCCGTACGGGATTTTCGAGATCGAGGACAAACAGGGTTCGATGGAATTCCGCCTGTTCGGTGAGGATTACACCAAGTTCCGCCAGTACCTCGATATGGAGTTCTTCCTCTACGTGCGTGGCGTTTGGAAAGAAAGACGTTGGGGCGGAAATCAAGCCGATGGCGTTCCAGCCGAAAAGGAGTTCAAACTCAACAGCATCGAACTGCTGAACGAGGTGCTTGAGAAGAAGACCACGAGCATCACCATCACCATGCCGCTGAACGAGATCCGTCCCGAAAACATTTCCGACTTAAGGACGTTTCTTGATGGACATCCCGGAAGTTGCAAAGTGAACATGCGGGTCATCAACAACGAGGGCGTTTACGTGGACATGCATTCGAAAACCATCCGCGTGCGACCCGAACAAAAGATGATCTACGACATCCGCGATCAGCTTGGATTGGAAGTGCGACTGAAGTGAAATTGATAACAGAAACCGTATAGCGTTTTCCTATTTTTGGCAGCGCTGAAAGAACAAATCGAAATCTAAATATTATGGCATTAGAATTAACAGACGCGAATTTTGAAGAGCTTGTAATGAAATCGGACAAGCCTGTTTTGGTGGATTTTTGGGCAGTTTGGTGTGGCCCTTGCCGCATGGTAGGCCCGATCGTTGAAGAGTTGGCGAACGACTACGATGGCAAAGCCGTTATCGGTAAAGTTGACGTTGACAACAACCCAGAAACCGCTGCTCGATTCGGAATCCGAAATATCCCTACACTGCTTTTCTTCAAGAATGGCGAGATCGTAGATAAGCAGGTTGGCGCTGCTCCAAAGCAGACTTTCTCAGCAAAATTGGACGCGCTGGTCTGAGGTTACCAATTACGAATTCCGCTGCGCGGTACGAATATTCGAATCCGATTCTGCAATACTCGCAGGGTCGGATTTCGTCATATATGGGGTGATGAACATTTTATCGCCACAGAAACTCAGAATTCACAGAGGGTTTCACAGAGATAATTTTTCTGTGTATTCTGAGTTTCTGTGGCTAATTCATGTTTTCCGATTGATGAATTCCTAAGTTCGTAACAGCAAATCCATGAATAGCATTTCGCTACATAGCCAACAAGTCAAGCAGTTCAGCAAGCTGGAACTCATCGCCAAGCAGGTGGTTGAGGGATTCATCACGGGCTTACACAAAAGTCCGTTCCATGGATTTTCGGTGGAGTTTGCAGAACACCGACTGTACAACACGGGCGAATCCACTCGTCACATCGACTGGAAACTCTACGCCAGAACGGAAAAGCTGTTCGTGAAACGGTATGAGGAAGAAACCAACCTTCGCTGCCAGATCGTGATCGATACATCTTCTTCGATGTACTTTCCTGTGAAAGACAATAGTTCGCAGAACGATGTGAACAAGATCGGATTCTCAACCTACGCTGCTGCGGCTTTGGTTCATTTGCTGAAAAAGCAGCGGGATGCTTTCGGCCTTTCGTTGTTCTCAGATGATGTGGAAATCCACACCGACACCAAGTCAACAACTACGCATTCCAAGTTGGTTTTCACCGAATTGGAAAAGCTGTTGGAGCCGCTTCCGAAAGATAAACACAAACGTAGTTCGGGAGCGAAGGCTTTGCACGAGGTTGCTGATAAGATCAAACGTAGATCGTTGGTCATTCTTTTCAGCGATATGATTGAGAATTCGGGACGCGAACAGGATGACCTTTGGAATGCGCTTCAGCATTTGAAGCACAACAAGCATGAAGTCATTCTTTTTCATGTAACGGACAAAAAGAAAGAGTTGGATTTCGATTTCGAGAACCGTCCGTACCGTTTTGTGGATATGGAAACAGGTGAAGAACTGAAACTGAATCCGTTGGAAGTTCGCGAAGCCTATCAGAAGTCGATGCAGAAATTCGAGCATGATCTGAAACTGAAATGCGGGCAGTACAGTATAGACCTCGTGCAAGCGGATATTTCGAATGGGTTCGACCAAGTGCTTCTGCCCTATCTGCTGAAACGAAAAAAACTGTACTGATGCGATTTTTTCTTGCTTTGGTCTTGATTCTTCAGGCCGCAACGAGTTTCGGAGTTGACTTCGACAAACTTTCGAGAGTTGAACCTGTTTCAACCGTCTATCCTTCGAACTTCAAGTGTTATGTGGATGTCTCACTATTTCTGAACGCCACAGAAGCCTACAATGAGCCAGTTTATCTGCGTATCAGCTACATCATCGGCAACGATACACTGAACGATAACCTGAAAATCGATGGTAGTTTCAATGGTGTGGTCAAACAACTTTTCCTAGATGAAGGCGAACACCTCACTGCCATGATCAAACTGAACAATGGAGAAACCGAAGTGATTGAGGGTTTGGAAGGCTCTCTTCGAATAGTACGAAATCCAGATTTTGAACCAACTGCAGACCAAGGGCAGAATACATTCCTTAGCGGTGTTTGGAATGCTAGTCAAACACCACTGTTCCGGATTCCAATAACTGACTCAATCCCTCAAGTTTTCAGATTAAAACTCTCATTGAACGAGAACTTTGAGTTCGATAAACTCTTCTTCAAAGTGAAGGTAATCAGTCCTTCTGCTGGTATTCTGATGCTGAAAAAAGAGGTGGTCGTTAACGAAGAACCAGCACTCAAACTGCGTAAGAAAACCTTTACGGTTGACTTCCCTGAAGTTGACCTTTCCACACCTGGAACCTACTACTTTCAAGTGATGCATAATATGTTCGGAACACGTATTAATGGCATCGACAAAATCGACTACGAAATTGTCTCGGAATAATTTTTTCCGAGCCCTTTTCCATTTGTCAAATTAGATTACATTTGCAGCCCAATTAATTACCAAGGTCCGGTAGTTCAGTTGGTTAGAATACCTGCCTGTCACGCAGGGGGTCGCGGGTTCGAGTCCCGTCCGGACCGCAGAAGCCCCTCAGAGATGTGGGGCTTTTTTAGTTTTCAGCCCACCAATTCAAGACACATACTCAGTCTTAAAACGCTGTTTTTCAATTGCTTGAAACCAATTAACACTTCCTGGCATCATTGTAACAACAACGAAAAGTGTGAGATGATTTGTGAGATTAAGTCGTCATAGGACACCAGAGGAAGGCTATAAACGTCAAAATGTTTCAAGTTTTGTTTCAAGGTTAGGAGATTGTTGCTTCCGGTATGGAGCATAGTAAATTCGCGGCAATAGCATCTATCAGTGCCTCTGCTGCTTTTTTGGGTCGTAAATGATTGCACATTAACTAAATGGAAACAGTTTTACCCCTCAGCGACTTGGGTAATTTCCCACTCCTTGCCATTGAGCCAACAAGACGCATAAATGAACCCCTTACTTAAAGTATTTTTTCGCAGGTAAAGATGTCGCCAGATACCAATTTTATATCTTCTCAAACATACTCAAAGGCCTCCTTGATGGAATGAAGTATGTTCTCTTCCATTGAGTAATAAACGTGTCCCCAATTGAGGTTTTTAAGAACCTACTCGGTCAAGCTATACAGGAATTCACCACCATAAGAGGTCAGTGGAATTTCTCCAGGAGCAACCTTATTCAAGCCAGAAATCACAGTGTTGAAGTCTCTCAAGATAGGCGTAATCGGCATACCCAACTGGTCCTGCAATCGTTGTTTAAATTCATCCTCTGTCTCCATGGTCGTATAACTATATGTAGTATTTAAACGGCAGAACCTCTAAGTCTTCGTTCGGACCTTCCGTGAGTATTTCTCCTCTCATATCCGCAACTTTTAAAGTCACAGGCTGACCGTCACAGAATTTACAAGAGTTACAGTTCAATTTCGTTAGGCTTAAGACATCATCACAAACTGTTTTTATATCTGCTCGACCTTTGATTACCTGAACGAACAATGGATTGGGAGTCTCTAAACCGAGTATAGACTGGATTCTAGGTATGAAACCTTTGGTTCACAAGTAATCTGTGTGATTGTTTTGAAATTATGCTGTCCCACGGAGTATTGGGTAGTTCCCGTCTCTGAACAGTTTAAAGGTGGACTCAGTTCGAATTCTAATACCGATGACGGAACTTTTGCCTGAGCAGCCTCCGTAAACCCATTCCACTCTTCTTCTTTAAAGTACGTTTCCCATGAATAAAAATCTGCCATAGCGTCTTTCCATTGGCCTGACTAAAGGCTTCCAGATCTTTATCTAATAATGAATTGTCTTGGTCAAAAGATAGGTGGTATTCATTGGTATTCGGGTTATAGTAGGGTCCTGCTGTTTCCCGAAAAACCATTCCGTCCCCAGAATCAAGAAACATTTGTGCAGCACAACAAGCATAACGAGGGTCCTCGTTCGTTAAATCTTGCTTGAAAGTCAAACCTATATAGCAAACATTTGACCTGATGTCAGCGAGTTTCCACGGGACAGCGCCTAGCTTACAATACAAGGCAGTTGCAATATTCCAAGCTTTAGCAGTCTTCTGCTTTTCGTAAGACCTCAACATCCTAAAGTCATCCTTCCTAAGAGATTCCATTCCCAATGGTCGATTCTCGAATAATCTGAATAAGAATCCTTTTTTCAAGCAGTCGGATCTTAAGTTGGTTATGAAAATGGTTACTGATTCCCCCGCAGTTTGCCACTACGTAAATAGTTTATGGTCTGATGATGTTGGTTTGATGTGGACTTAAAACCAACAAGGATGAATTTACTGCATTTTATTGAAGAACTCCCGACCGAGCGAAGCTGCGGTGAGCACTT
>WGMW01000059.1 GCA_016124845.1 Flavobacteriales bacterium | reverse complement strand
CTTTCTCGGTTTGGTGTTTAGTGGTTCGGTTTTTCTGTTGCTCTCGGCTTTATTTTGCTTCTTTTTTGGGGGCTTTTTTTGGTTTGGTTTTGGGGTTTTATTCAGCCCTTAAAATCCGCCTGAATGCAAGCAGAATGGGGCAAAGGGGGAAAAGGAAGGAAAACGGGCGGAAAAGCAGGCAGGGAAAGAGATAGCAGCGATTTTGGCTATTGTTGATAACTTTCTTGGCTCGAAGGGGCAGGAAGAAGGTTTTGAGTAAAAAAGAAGCCCAAGCGGTGAACTTGGGCTTTGGATTCTAATTTAATCCCAAAATTGTTTTCCAATCGACAATGCTTGCTTCAACTATTCCAATAACGATTAAAATTAAAAACCAATACCATTTTGACTTAAACAAATCGAATTGAAAAAAGAGAAGAGCAAAGCACATGATTACAGTTAAAATTCCAACGAATGCAATTCCTAAGAAAACTCCTGTTGTTGTTTCTCCACCTGAACCCCCATAAATTCCATAGAGTATAGATAGCACTACACCAGCTATATTAAAAATCGCTATGTAAAATAGTAGTTTCATTGTTGCTACTTCTCACGTGCTTTATTCAATAAATTGCCTAATTTCTTTACTGTGCCTTTAAAGTTAAATATTGAATGTCCTTGCTCACTATCTCCATTTGTATCAACACTTTCCGCGCCTTGCATTTTATTATTTCCTGCGACCATATCGTTGCTGTGTGAAGCTTGATATGTAGGAACTCCCGGAACTGCGTCATTATGGTCTGAATCGGGTTGATAGGGCGCAAAATCAACTTCAATTTCAATTTTTACATCTGTAATATCATTGTCTTTCATGTATTGCTGTAATCCTTCGACATAACCTTTTGCATAAGCGCCACCCATACTATGCGAAACAATTTTAATAGTCTCCCCATCATCTAAATTATCAAGTAAAGGCTTGGCATCATTCATTGCAGCATCATATCCTGCTTGATGTCTTTTTGCAGCACTCATTCCATTTAAAGGAGCATATCCACCTGTAGCACCATCACGATAAATCGCCTTAAAGTCATTGAATTGACGCATTACTTCCTTATCAAAGGCGTACGTCTCGACATTTTCATAGTGACTTTCCCCTGGGTCCATCCATTGACTTGGCTTTCTATCCCACACTAATTCCTTGCGGTATTGTCGCCAATATGCGGCACGTCCGCCATCTCCATAATGATTTCCATTTATAAAGACAACAACTTCACCGTCAGGATCAATTGCTCCGATTGGCGTGTTTAATGCAAATCCATAAGGTGTGAAAGCAGGATATTCCCTTTCTCTTGTGTCTGTTGCAAGCCATCTTCCTAAACGTGGGTCGTATATTCTTGCTCCAAAGTCAATTGAATTACCATTTCCTTTAATCTCGTCATCATGCTCTTTACCGTTGAATGAGTATCTGTACGCGGTCGTACAGATTTGAGAAAATCCCTTAGGCTGATATAACGAAAGGCCAACAATCAACGCAATGAAATTACATTTTCCAAAGTGAACAGTTGATTTAATGCACTAACAGCCATAAATCAGAGGGTCACTATTTTCTGCTTTTGAAATAGGCAACAACCTCCTTCTTTGAGTAAAGTGTTTTATTTCTTTCCCAATGTTCATAGGCCTGTTGAACTGAACCCATTGGAATACCCGTATCAAAATACGGTTCTCCTGGGATTCGATGTGGAGGCGGTTGAACATGCTTTGTCTTTATCACTTCATTGATAAAGTGCTTGTTGGTCTTGATTGCGCGGCTCAGCTTTTCATCTGCTTGTTTACTATTCCCTTGAAGGACATTCAAAACAACAGTTCCGAATGTGAACTCAATTGAATAATCATCGGGGTATTTTTTCAAAAGCGATTCTGCCTCGTGAAAATCTTCTTTGGCAAAGAATACTTCCAATAGCAAATACCTGATTCCTTGATGATCATCCCCGTTCAAACGCAACAGCTCGTTGTAAACACGTATTGCTGTGTCGTAGTTCTTTTGGTGTTGGCACTCAAGACCGTAATTGTGACAGGCTCTTAAGAATGGTCGATTATCCAAGCTCTGCCATATCAATCTATGATTGTCAAAATCAAACTCTTGAGGGAAGCAGTCTTTCCCAAGATCATAGGACTTCTCTGCCGTTAATGAGCTTTCGAAGAACTTCTTCTGATTTCTGAATGCAATACTTAGATGGTTGTATGCATCTATATAATATGGGTGTTTGGCAATTAGCCTTTTGAAAACAGTTTCGGCTTTCTTGTCTTGGTAGCCCAAAAGTTCAACCGCAGCCCAAAACTCATTGTAAGTTTCTTCATTATCAACCGAAGAAGGATAGACGAACTCCCATTCATTCTCCCAATAATTAACAACAACTGGTTTCTGTGAGCCTTGCGCCATTACTTGCGATACCGTTAACTTGCATGATTACTTATTCCGTCAACATTTCATTGATTCCTTCTGCACCGTAATACCCCTGTAGAAACAATGGGAAACCACTAAGTACCGCCACGGTCGAATCGACTTCAATATACTTTTTAAGCTGATGGATAAAAATCTCCATCTGTAACAAAAGAATTGTAGGTGAGACGAAATCATCATTCACGATGTAGTTGGCCTTACAAAGATGAGCTTCAATCGCTTCCAACCACTCGTGCTTTGTCCATGCGGTCAGATTCTGAAATCGATTATCGCATTCTGCACCTACCATTTTCTTGTAGCCAACTTTATCTTTGGCCTCAACTTTTAGGTTCTTGAATTCAATATCTTTCGATAAATGCTTGATCGATTCGACCATTGGATAACTGACCAGCAGTTTACCGGCCTCCGTTTCCTGATCAAACAGGTCTATCAACTTTCTTAGATTCTCATCATCAGCACCTGTTGCATGTCCATCATAATCAAAGAAGAGATATATTTCAGCAAAATCATCCCTATCAAAATCCGAGAGATCGGTAATGTTCGCTGTCCGTTGTTGCAGAAGAACGAAAGTGTCCAAATCTTCATCAGCATCAATTTCTCTATACAGCTGATAAATGTCCCCGCAGTAAGCAAACTGAATGGCAACTCTATCATCAAGGAAATATTCAGCCAGATTGTTGGATATCTGCTTCTCCGTTTTCTCCCCTTCAAATACAAATAAGATGTTATTGGACATTAAACGAATCTGCTTTGTACATCTTTTCCAAGTTGTGAGCCTCTCTCAATTCCTTCGATGTGCTTCTTGCAATTGATTGTATAGCATCTTTTTTCATCAGAAAGTAGCAGTCCGGCCTCAACAAGTCATTCGTCATGATTGATACATTGTGGGTAGTGAGGATGAATTGTATTCCCGTTTCTTTGAGCCTCTCAACAACCATTGCAGACAATTCATGATGATAGAAAGCATCAAACTCGTCTATAATCAAAAAGGAGACTTTTGATGTCTCTTTCAGTCTTTGTAACCAATAATAAAAGAGCACCAAGGATTTTGTACCTGTTGAAGCAACATCAAACAAAGAGATTGTCTTTCCGTCAAAATCAAACGCCAATACCTCCTTATCTAATTCTTGTTCAACCTTGAGCTTACATACTATTCCCGCTTCATTCAGAAATTTTTCCAAGTCTGGAACGTTTCCTCGTTCTATTATATCCTCTTGTAGGCTACTTTGTCCTGATTGCAATCCTAAATACATATTGCTGTTCAAGGACCTAAAAAACAACATTCTTTCTACGAAATCATAGAACAGCTTAAAAATTTCATTCTCCTGAGTTGGGTCGAATTGAGTGTTGTTTTTGATATACTTAAGCAAGGAAAGTTTGCTATTCGTCAGTTCGCGATTCAATGTCTCCGTTCCGTCAAATTCTATTCTGGCTTGGGGGCCTTCACGCCTATCAATACCAGCTAACTCGACACCGTTTATTTCAAACTTTTCAGATATAAGCGTATCACTATTCTTCTTTTCATATTCGTATAGCACCTTGTCCGAGCCAAATAGAAACTCATACCTGAACTTGGCATAATCTGAATCACTATATGCGTTGAGATAAGAAGCATTCTTTAATTCACTCAACGAGTTGTATTCGGTAAGATGGCTAACTATATCAAATATCGCCAGTCCCAAGTTGGACTTACCAACACCGTTTTTCCCGTATATAATGGCGTTGTTTACAACATTGTTCTTTATACTTTCTTGGTTGAACTCGTAGGCATTGACCTTGGTTAGGTCAAAAACAAAATCTGAATTGAACCCTTTGAAGTTTGATACTGTGAATTTCGCTAACACGATTTCTTGAAGTTTGGCACGAAAGTAACAACCGATGGACAAATGCCGTAATTTTTTTACGGCAACATCGATTTTTCTTGGAACCGAAGACAATATTAAATATTCTGATTCCCCCACAAATTACCAGTAGCATTTAGCAACTGCAAGGGATAGCCTGTCGAATAGGCGTTCACCGAAGTACCTACGGTTGAGTTTGTAGCAGAACTCGTTGAGGTAATTCTGTAGATACTTTCCCTTGATGCAGTGGTAGATTCCAAGTAGTGTCCGTTTTGCATTGCTTATGGCGATATGTACCCACTTCAGGGTGGTGCGGGTGGTCTTTTCATCTGATCTTTCGGTGATGTGTGTCTCCACATGTTCAGCGATGTCCACATAGCTGGTACTCTTGTCTGAGAACACGATGCTCCTTTGGTCGGGCATCACCTTCATCTTGAAGTAACGGCACTGTCTGGAGCATTCGCCTGTTCCGATGTCTTCCAGCGGTGTCGACTCTGCCATCACGGCCACCTGTGCCTGTCTCTGGCTGCCCCTTCCGCGTTTCAGCTTCACGTGCTTGGAAGTTGCCTTCTCAAAGTACCCATCGTCAAATTCTATCTCGCCCTCCAACAGGTAGAGGGCATCGCGCTTTCCCATGGCCTCCCTTATGCGGTGCATCAGCCTCCAGACCGTATCGTACTTGGGATGCCCCAGTTGCCGTTGCAGTTCGGCAGCTGAGATGCCCTTCTTGCTGAACGACATGAAGGCCATGGCCAGGTACCAGGTGCGTACACTCACCTTGGATCCCTCCATCATGCTGCCGCTTTTGAGCGTGATACGGAAGCCACAGGTGGCGCACTGCCACTGCTCTTTGGCCTTGAGCCAGTAATGGTGCGTGCCTCCGCAGCCCTTGCAGACCACACCTTCATGCTCACGCTGAGCACGGAAGTGTTCGCGACAGCTCTGCTCAGTAGGAAATTCTTCAATAAAATGCAGTAAATTCATCCTCGTTGGGTTTAAGTTCAACTCAAACCAACAGCTCAGAAACGTAATCTATTTACGTAGTGGCAAACTGCGGGGGAATCAGATTAAATATTCACCCCAACGGATGAAACCTCCCGATCGCATCAGATAGTTGTCCAAGGTCGGTCGGACGATACCCTTCGGTCGTACTCGGGAAACGGTGTCCGGCCATGATCTGCACCTCCTTTATCCCAAGTCCCTGTCTGAACCAGTTTGTGATAACCGACTGCCTGACCGTTTTCGGATTGAGCGTTCTTTCTGCGAACATATCCCGTTGAGATTCGATAAGATAGTGGAATGATTCCCCTTTCTCGATTGTGCCGAGCTTGGTGATGAAAAGTTGGTCTGTCTCTGTTCTGAGCAGCTTTGGTCGGTCATGGTTCAGATAGTTCTCCAGAAACAACCGCTGATTGTTCTTGAGGTGGAGAATACGAGAGTTCAGCCTTTTGGATGCGCGGATGATCACCGTTCCTTCCTCCACATCAATGTCATGGATGGTGAGGCTTTCCAATTCCCCTGTGGTCATTCCCTGATATATATAGAAGCTGATGGCGAGCTTCATCTTGTTCTTTAGAAGTGCGTATCGGTTCTCCTTTTGGAGCAGGAGTTCCAGTTCTGCCACGCTGAACATGTCCTGATGCTGAACCTGTCGGTTCTTTCGCTTGGCATCATTCAGGTAGATGCTCCTTGTGGGGTTATCTGTTCTGATCCCCACTTCGATCAGGTATCGGTAATATGCTTTTATTCCTGCAAGTTCGGTTGTTACGTAACCTGTAGAGTAGTTCCTATCCCTCAGCACTCCGATATAATTCCAGATGTCGCGGTAGCGATTGTGATGTGCCTTTTCTTCTGTTTCGTGTTCGATATAAAGACCGATGGCCCGGAGATAACGCCTGGCACTGGCCTCAGAGAACTGTTGATCAAGGTAGGTTTCTATGGTTTTCATGTCCGTTGATTTTTACGGTTGTAGCGGTATGCGGTCATATAGTTCTGTGTCATGTCCAATGATGCATGACCGAGAATGTCCTGTATCTGTTCGATGGGCATTCCGTTCTGTTTCAGATGGGTGGCAATGGAGTGTCTGAGCACGTGCAGACAGACCTCTTTTTGGATGTCGGTCCTTTCCGCGATGGCTTGGAGCATGCGGTTTGCCGATGCCCCTGACATGCGATTTCCGTTATTGTTCAACAGGAATGCTTTCATGTTATCCGGTGTGTAGGTACTGATGTAGCCTTGCCGTTCGTTCGTCCAATACTCTTTCAGCTGATCTGCGACCGAGGTGTGCATGGGTATCTCCCTGCGTTTGCCGAACTTTCCTTTCCTGACGGTGAGTACCATGCGATGGAAGTCGATGTCGCTCCGGTTGAGATCCTGACCTTCCGTTCTTCGCAGTCCACATCCGTAGTAGATGCTGAGGATGGCCTTTTCCCGGTGGGTTTCTGCCTTTGCATAGAGTTGTTTTATCTCATCGATGGTGAGTGCCTGACGTGGGTTCTTATCGGGCCGTGGGAAATCCAACCCTGATATGGGATTGATCGGTATTGCCTCCAACTTCTGCAACCAAGCGAAGAAAATGCGGATGGCATGCATATGGTGGCTGAGCATCGAGGATGAGAGACCTCCATCATGTCGGTTGTTGGGTCGCTTGGACAGATAGGTGTAATGGCTTTGGATATGCTTGGGTTCGATCCATCGGATGTCATAGATGCTCTGTTCTTCCATCCGGTAGAGGAATTCCTGCACATTGGAGGGCATGGCATCCTGACTTCCCGTGGAAAAACCTTTTTCATACAGGTGTTTTCGGAATGCTTTGATCATTTCCCGGTAGTGCTTCTTATGGAGTATGAGGTGCTTCATTTTTCAGGGGGTCTCTTTCATTTCGGTGGACCACTGGACCACTGGGCTTTTCTTGTTGATCGTCAGTACGTTGAGTGGTCCATTTTACGATCGGACCACTGATGGACCACTGGACCACTCAACCGAACCGATGTTTGATCTCATTCATGCTTGATTCCAAGGTGTTCTGAACTTGATTCTGGATGGCCTTGTAATCGCCATCATCGACTATCCGATAGGAATAGCCTTTCTTGTACCTGTCCCCTCCCGATACAGTGAGGTAGCCCATCTGCAGCAGTTCTTTCGTATGTCGTTTGATGGTGCTGGGTGCGGTCCGCAGCCCTCTGGTTAGTTCTCTCTGATTGAACTCCGTTCTGTTGTTTTGCTTCATCCAATCTTTGAGCGTTTCCAAGTGGGAGCGGGTGGCATTCGGCAGCATGTCGCTCCGTGAAATAAGCAGGTTGAGCATGAGCCTGTTGGCTATCTCAATGTCCCTGATGTCGGTGATGAGGTATTCCTTTTTGCTTGTCCTGTCCAGCTTCTTTTCCCGTTGGTATTGATGAATGAGTGTTATCGCTTCGATCAGGCTGAGGTAGATGGGAACCATCCGTCTGACCTGTTGCACCTGTTCGGGCAACTTGATGAAAGGAGCGAACGGGTTTCTGATGGGATAGGGTTTGATGAGTCCCTGCGTGTCCTTCAATTTTTTTCTGGTCAGTTCCTCTTTCTGTAGGTCGATGTTGCCAGCGGCCAGTTGCAGTTGCCTTTCAACGATCCTTCTATCCTGTTCGGCATTTTCATCGAGATAGAGTTGGATGCTTCGATTGGCATTATCCTCATAGATGCTGTCCTTGGTCGTGGCACTTATCACGCTGACAGGTCCGTACACTTCTTTGAGTATGCTGACCATCGCGTTGTTCTTATCGCGAACCGTGAGAACGCGCGATACTTTCCGTTTGCTCTGTAGTTCCCGGATGATGTATTCGATTTCAGGGTCGAGGGAAAATCTATCCTGAATGAGCAAGACTTTATTTGAAAGGCTGTGCTCGTCCCAATGGTAGAGGCTTTTCTGACTGATGGAAGTGATCTCCATGTATTCCTCTGTGGGAATGCATCGGGCAACGGTTTCCATGAGAATGCTTTTCCCTGCTCCGCTCTTGGCATGAAGTACCACATTGAGCGGACTTCTGAGTTTTCTGGAGGTCATGGCCAGATAGAGGCTGAGGACATTATCCGCTTCTCCGGTGATACCGATGTGCCCAAGATCCTTCTCCAGATTGAAGAACAGTTCGGTGTCGCTCAGATAGTGGAGTGCCTGTTGTTTTCGGTTGCCGTCCAGATCATTGGAAAAAAGTGCTTGGATGCGTTTCGTCTGCTGTCGCAGTTCTTCCCGATGCTGCTCGAGTTCCTTTGTCAGAAGCTCGATGGCTTTCTGCATCTCTTCCGTCTCGGTGAAGAGGGTTTCGCTTGCGTTGGTAATGAGTTCAGCAACTCTGGTTCTGTTGTAGAGGTTCACGCTGTCCCTGAACCCTGCATCCTTCCGCTGTTCATGCGTGATGCGGATGGTGACCTTCAGTTCATCCAGTTTATCTGAAAGTCCACCGAGGATGGCGAACGTCAATGGTCCTTTTTGGAAGATAAGCCGTTCGGGGTCAGTGGTGTCGAGTGTGGTGGATGATGATAAAAATTCGGTTTCCTCAATGAGTTCCTCGAACGGGTCGCTGTCTCTGTTCGCTGGAAACTCAAAGGTGTTGAATGTGGTAATACCGATGTGTTCGGTAAGGAAGTTTTCGATGGATTGTCGGATGGCATCCGATAGGTAAGGGGTGAAACTTACCTCGGTCAGTTCGACCGAGTACATCAATGCCAATTGGTGATGCTCTGAAAACAGTCCATTTTCCAATGCCATGATGGCGGTCTCTGGACCCCTTGCATTACTTGCCACTTGCGCGGCCTCCAAAATGTTCTCAGTGATGATGATATGCTTTGTGTCTCCATTGGGAAATGCTGGGAAATAACCGAGGTTCTCATAGAGGTATTTCCCTTGTTTTCCTTTTTTGAGCGGTTGGGCGTAGAGGTTGACGATGGTCCCCTGCTCATTCTTCAAAGGGAATATGATATGGTTCTTGGCAAAACTTGAATAACGCTGGTTGTTCAGTTGCGTGACCAGACCGAGCTTGAGGCATTCTTTCAGATATGCTTCGTCCTTGTCCCGATGGTGTCTTCCTGTGTCCAGACCCACTTCGACCGCATCAAGGTCAATGCTCCGGTCCTTCAGCCACTTCCTGGTCGGAGTGCTAGTACGGAGGCTTATCTGAAAGCTATGGAAGACCTCTTTTAATTTCATAGACCCTTTGGGCTATTGTTGTGACAAATATAGACCCAATTTATCTAATGGCGCAACATTTTTAGACCCATTAGGATATTTATTGTCATTTTTGTGGTCATATCAATCTATTTTAGTCCATGGAGACCTACGAAGAGTTCCTTGAAACCATTCTGTTCAACATGCGGAAGCAGCGTGAGAAGCACGGCATGCGCCAGTACCAGATGGCGGAGAAGTTGGGTTACGAACCTGCGCTTTACAATAAGGTGGAGTTGGGAAAAAAGAATCTGCGACTGCCTACGCTGTTCGCGTTCTGCAAGGAACTGGATGTGCCTGTCTGTGATATGTTCCTTGCCAAGGAGTTGGAGGAACAACCGCTTTCATCCAAGCTCCGAAGGTTGATGGACATGCCGGAGGATGAACGCCTTGCCATTGAACGGATGATGGACATGGCGCTCGAAAGGCACGAGATGCTTGAGAAAAAGAAAGGTGGAAGTGCAACAGATAACGGCTAAAAAATCAAGATGGATGCTGATATGGATAATGAAAATGAGGTCGAAAACGACCTCGACATGGAATATGATATTCCTGCCAACTACGAGGTGGATGAGGATGGTGGAGACCGTGATGAGTTCGACCGTGGATACAGACATGCTTTTACTATCGGTTTTGCCGATCACGAACTGGCGAGGGAGTTCAAAGATGATATGGTGATCGATTCTTCACTTGCCCAGGGTCTGTATGAGGGATTCCGTGATTTCTTCAGGCAACGAGCGAAAGAAAATGAACGGATGGATGAGTTGGAAGAACAGAGGGCTCGAAACGTAGGGAGAACTCTAGAAAGGTAGCCGCTTTTAGACTATTGACAAACACTCATAATTATTATACCCTCTATATTAAGAGTATTCATTCAAAATGAGTTAAAGGCACCTTTAGCATCGCATCACAGGCGGTTCTAAACGTGCCTTTGTAACACACCGTCTTAGGTCACTTCAGTTCGAATCACGGTGTCAATTCAACTCATATCTTATGAATACTACAATACATCTCTGTGCCATATCCGGTTTCAGTTTTACCATGGCCATGTTCTTTCGAAAAATCATTGATAGGGATAGAAAATACTGGATACTCTTGGCTTTCTTGAGTTCCGTCCTTTTGGGTATTAGCGTTACCGCTGGACTAATGGCAATAATATCCGCAACCTGACGTTTAAATTGACGTTAAAGAGGTACTTCATAGTATCTCTTTTTTATTGCACAAAAAAGTAAAAACATGGAAACCGTAGAGATATTAGCACTTGTAGTAGGTACGATTACTGGATTCATCGCGCTCCTCCATTTTCAGCACGACAAAGGCAAAAAGCAACAGGATGTTGTAGTGAACTTCAATCCTGAGATAAAAGTTGAACCAATGTATACCGCTGAAGAAAAAGCGGTGTCCTCGAAACCAGTTGAACCCGAGCTGCCGGAGCTTAATGATGAATACTATAAGGAGCTTGGCTTGAACGTATACAGAGCCAAGAAGAGCGGTGATGAATTTGATATAAACTTCATAGATGATTAAAAATGGAGAATACTGCTTTCACAGTTATCAAACCTGGAAGTCCAACGAAGAATTTCGTCTCAGATGCAGAGTTTGAGAAACGTTTAATACTGCATCTTGTAAAAAATCGGATCGGTGTTCAAGCTCCTCTCATTCTAGCCATACAGGGTGCAACAGGTGAAGGAAAAACAAGTCAGACATTGGAGTTCTGCAAACGAATGGGGGTAACGGTGATTTTTCTCCATGGTTCCTCAATCGGCTCTGAACACGAACATGTACCTGTCCAATTGGTACAGAATGCCTACTTGGAGGCCAGTCGTCATTGGAAAATGAATTATCCAGCCATCCTGTTCCTTGATGACATTGACACCAGTATCGCAAGTGTTAAAGCTGGCCGGACGCACACCATTAACAGCAGCCTAGTGAACGGATTGTTAATGAATTTGGCGGATAATCCAACATCAGTTGGTAGCGAAAAGACGGAAAGGGTTCCTATCATTATCACAGGAAATGACATGACCAGTTTGTACAGGCCGCTGACAAGAACAGGTAGAATGCGGGTCTTTCCATGGGAGCCCGATAATCATACAAAACTCAGAATTGCTTGCTCAGTATTTGAACCAGTCTGTCCTGAAGGTGAAGATTTCCTACTGAAAGAAGTCCTCACTGAGTATTTGGACCAACCTATTTCGTTCTTCGTTGACGTCAGAGGAGAGCTGATTGACCATCATCTTATTCAACGAATCAACAGAATTGGCAAGTTGGACTTTGCAAATCTGGACAAGGGTTTTACCGGAATCGGTGATCAAATCCACGTACCGCTGGAGCTGATAAAACACAAATTGAAGCTGTTTTCAACTGCCAAAGTCAAAAACTACATCATATGATACAGCCAAAACTAAAACCCAGTCTCAGAATTCAGATACGTACTGAGTTCATGTACGAGCTGACGGTCAATATGATTAGAGCCTTTAACGTTTCACAGGAAGGAACCGTTCTGAACACCCTAAGAAAAGGGATTGTCGAACGCCCGTACTTCGATAGAATTACAGTTTACTTTCTAAACGATAGGAACAACATAGAAGGTAAAGCGGTTATCACCATCGACTGGAATAAGCATAGTGTATTTCTATCCACAGGGAAGGATACCGTGGAGCTTGACCCCAATCGACCCCTTATAGAACAGGTTTCCGAGGCAATTACGTATATCCAAAATCACATTCCAATAATGAAGCGATCTCTTGGTGTTAAAAAAAGCGAGGTATGGTATCACATCAAGAACGAAATTCAGAGCGACCAGAGCAAGTATGATGAAGCCAGAAAGTATTGCGGCTTTCCGGTTAATAAACAGACACCGCCAATCTGGGAAAAGAAGAACATTCGTAAGGTGAACTTAACGTTTACACCGTATGCTTTGGAAGAGTTTAACGTGGAGATTACGCATTTCGAGCATTAACATCTCCGAAAAGCAGATTGTCTTATCCAGCGTATTTCAGAACTTCTTGACACAACTCCTTAGGAACCTTCGACCGCTCATAATTATTCTTCAACCGTTCTGTCCCACCACTTGAACCCCGTGGAGCACTTTCATGACATTTTGCTCTTGGTCTGCACATCGGTTTAGGTTTCCAGTTTGGATTGTTCGTCCATATGTCGGTCGGCTTCATTCTGAAATCTCCGTACTGGCAATACGTTACCGTATGCCTGAATGGTAGATTCTGCATGAACTTCTGATGTCTCAGTTTCCCTCTTGGATTCTCAATGTACCAGACAAGGTTCGGGTTCAATTTCTTGTAATGTTTGATGAGGCTGAGGGTCTTCTTAACCAGTCTGATTCCCAGCAAAGCCGTTTCTGTCTGAGGAGTCGAATCTTTGCCTTTTCCCTTCCAATGCTTCCAGCATGAGGCTACACTGAACCCTGTACAAGGCGGTGAGGCCCAAATGACATCTGGTATGAACGGAATATCATCAGGCGTAAGTTCAAGTACATCTTTAACGAGGTTAATATTTTCGAACGGTTTTACATCCGTTGAGAACACTTCCATATTCAGTTTTTCTGCGGCCTTGCCGATGCTTCGGCTGCCCGCAAACAATTCTAATACTTTCAGATATTTTCATGGCCATGCTCACTTTCGGACTGACGTTCTTTTATCGCTTTGTACCTGTGATACAGGGTCATCCAAAGGCTGTAAGGGGTTCTAAGATTCTTTGTTTTGAGACCTGGGATAGAATATTCCTTCAGATGCGTTTTGCGATAGTCTGTGCTGTTTTCAAGTATGACCACTTCCCGTTCACCTTTACTGGTTCGTATCGCTTCCTTGTTTTCCAGTAACTGTCCGATGCTTCCTGCTTCGTTCAGATCCATTTCAAACTGCCTGATGTCGTGTTCGGTAAACCAATACCGATCTTCTTTTTGGGAGTCCGCCTCTTTTGTAGGAGTTTCTTTTGTTATCGGCATTTTCTGCGCTGGTGGCACAGCATGATGTGCTTTGGATTTTTGGGTATCCCCAGCGTTTCCACAGGGGTTTTTAAAACGGTAGAACAGGCGCAGTTTTCCTTTTCGTTCTTCTGGTTTTGAAAGTGACACACCTCTTTCACCACTCACTTCAATGAGTTTTTGTTTGATGAGTTGAGCAGTGGCATCGGTCAGAGCACGCTTTGAACAGCCCGTCTTTTCACGCAGCTGGTTGCCAGAGATCCAGTCCTTTTCTTTCCTTTTTCCCGTACGTTGGTCCTTCCATCCCCATGTTTGGCGGATGATGATGAGCAACAGTTTCAATTCTGCTGGTTTGAGTTTCGGCAGGTACTCATCAAAAAGACCGTTGGGAACAGGTGTCGTTCCTTTCAGTTCTTCGTGATTCATATTCGGTTTCAGCGTTCGATCTCAATGGCCGGAAGTTCCTTTTCCTCGTCCACGTCAAAGACATGGAACTCGGTATCGGGCTGATGGAACAGAGTGAGAAAGCGTGTGCCTTTCTCGGTCACACGCATCGTTCCCACCTTGAACCACAGGGTCTTTTCCTCGCCATCGATCTTCACTTGCTTTTTGGTGCAGACCTGTAGGTATTGCATAGCCTTTATGGTTAATTGCAGTAATGTTCGACCTACTTTGAGAAGGAGCGGTGCACAGGGTGACCGTGGCTGTAAAAGAAAGTACGACACTTCGACCGGAGGTACATCTTTTACGACACATCAGAACCTTTGATAAGGGTGACCTAAACAAGAACCTTATTGATAATTCATTGCCACGGTCACCCTGTGCACAGCTTTTTCCTTACTTCAAAGTATGTGAACATCATATCGGCTCAAATCAGCATTTGCAAGTCCTGTTCACGTTATGCTGCAAATCGGAACGCCTTGTCAATCATCGGCTGATTTTTCCGAGGTTGTTCTGGATTCTTAGGAAGGAATTTTTCCAACAGTTGTGTCTGTTCCTGTAGGTTCAGTCGCGTGTAGATCTCACTTGATGTGATGGATGAGTGTCCGGCAATGGTCTGAACATGATGGCGATTACCTCCTTCACTGATGATCCTGTGACAGGCTCCATGGCGGAATGCGTGAGGATGAATACGGAATCCGAGGAATTCTTCCAGTTCGCCACACCATCTTTGGACTGTTCGCGGAGTCAATCGGGTTCGTCTTTTCTGGTTTCGTGTCGTCATGGGTGTCTGAAACAGTTCGGTACGGTTGTTCAGATTGATGCGTACTCCCAAGTATCGGACAAGCAATCGATGGCATTCGTCATTCCACATCACCATGCGGAGTTTCTTCGTTTTCAATGTGGTGATATACGCGTGGTTCTTTTGGACGTGCACGTCCTCAAGGTTGAGCGAGAGCAGTTCTGAAATACGCATTCCCGTATTCCATAGCAGATGAAAAATGACCTTCTTCGTGAGTTCATAGAACTCATCCTCATCCAAACAGTCATCGATAAGATCAAACTGTTCCCTGCTGATGAACTTTCGAAAGGTCTCTGGAACTCTCGGCCCCTGTATCAACTCCCATGCTACGGGACTTTTTCTTTTGGCCGACCAGTATTTGAAGAAGGCTCGTAGTGAATTTGCATAATTCTCCCGTGTCTTTTCACTGTATCTGTCCTTCAGTTGCACGAGGAATTTTTCCACGTGTTCATCGGTGACCTGTTCGAGTTCAAGTTTCCCTACCCATTCTTCCAGTTTTTTCAGATTACACGTATATGTCCTGAGGGTGTTCCGGGCCAGACGGCTTGAACGGCTGTTAATGTAGCGCGTTATTGCGTTTTTAAATTTCATGGTAAAAAGGACCCACCAAAGCAATCAGCGGGCCCTTTGTACCTGTCCAATCTGCCGTTTCCGTGCTGAACCAGATAGTTATGACCCCGTTGTTGCTTTATTCCAGTCTAACGACTGAAAGACCTCTTGCGAGGCAACGGGTTATTCTTGTTTAGGTTGTTAATAGTATATACGACCATAGGCGAACGCGCAACCTGATTATCCACAGGCCACAAGCGTCTTTATTACCACACATCCGTTGAAATGTCAATAGAGGAAGCATCTGGCGTACCTGAACACTATCCGCTTCCAGACCTCCTCGCCCACGCTCCGGTCTGGGACACTTGCCCCGTTCCACCTGATACGCAGTTCAGGTTGACCGATGACAAAAGTCCCTTCAAGACCATGGAAGCCGTCCAGTCAAATTCGTTCCTCAGTTTGCAGAACCACTTCCCTTTGCCCGTACCCACTGTTCTCAATGTCCGTACGCTGTACCCTGAAGGCCTGTGTCCGTGCTTGGGTGTTGCTAAAAACCAAATGTAGCAGAGGTCGGAAAACGTGCAAGAAATGCTCCCTTTCAGGAATTCCTACTTGCACTCATTTCCTATTCCCTCTGCTATGGCCATTGGTGTTTATCAACTAACCCAATAAGCACTATGAACACAAAAGACCTATTGCGGATTACAAGCGAACTAAAGGACATCATGGAGAAACAGCAGGGCACCATCGCGGCAGCCGTGGCACAAGAGGCCTTCGATTACGGTGATGGCGACATCATTCCATTCTTCCGGGACCTTGCACGGCACGGATGCATCAGCGGCATGGTCAGCCAGCTCATCTACTATGTTGACACACAGCGTTTCTTCGATGAGCATTACGAAGAGATCGAAGACCTCCGTTTCGTGTATCTCGAAAGTGGTGGTGAGCCCCTCCGTATCGAGGGAGACCTGAAGAACGCACTGGCATGGTTCGGGTTCGAACAGACGGCTGAACGGCTTGTCGATGAATTGGAAATAGACCTCTCGTAGGTCTATTTCTATTTGTCTGAGCTATATTTGCTCAGGCGGAATTTAAGGGCTGTGGCAGGAATGGGTTTGGGGATGTTTTCAGATGGATTTTAGGATGAAATTACTTGCTGAGGTTCAGACTGCTGTAGCAGTGCAAGATAGCCTTGTTCCCCGAACGCTATGCTTATTCGTTGTACAAGGCGATCTTGGCAGGAGGAATCCTGCACCTCTTTAAAGCAAAAGACCCGAACCATCGGGTTCAGGTCTTTTGCTCAAGATTGAAGGGTCTATGATCAATTACATTCCCGCCCTGCATCTTCCAATCCGTTGATGTAATCTTTCCATCCTTTCTGTGAGTAGCTTTCAGGCTTACAGAGCTTTTCGGTTGCGGGTGAATTACCATGGCTACACTCATAGCATTTCTTGCAGGAACTGAAGGTGAATACTCCGATGGTTACGATGATAAGAGTTAGTTTTTGTTTAGTGGGTGTTCGGGTTTTTGGATTAGTGTTCAATTACTATTCGTTGCTGAAAGGATATTTCATCACCTCTCACTTCACATACAAACATGCCATTCGGAAGCGCTGACACGTCCATCAAAACAGGTGTTCCTTGAGATAGCTGACCAACGTATTTCTGAGAGACGATCAGTCCTAAGGAATTGACAATAGTGAGGGTCAGATTTTTCATAGAGGTGCTTGGGTTGGTGACAGCGAAGTGCCCATCAGATGGATTCGGAAAAACCTGAAACGATGAACCACCTTCTGCTTCGCTAATACCTACCGCTGATTGCTCGAAGATATATGCTGAACCTGCTGACGGGAGTACATTCTGACCATTGGCATCATGTCCATCCCAGATTGCACCGACCATGATCTGTTCACCTGAAATGGCCACTGAATTACCGAAATGGTCACCGCTTGATTTATCCGAAGCACTGAGTATTTGGGTGTAGTTCCAAGAACCCGTTGCATTACGTTTGAGCAGGTATGCTGCTCCTGCATCAGCAAGCGCGGGGTCAAAAGGTGTAGGCGCATCGTAATCCTCGGATTCTAAACCTATCAAGGCATGATCACCTTCCATGGCTACACACGTTCCGAATTCATCATAGGCTGAACCATTCGGTGCAATGACCTTTTGCTTTTGGATCCATGAACTGCCATCTTTCTCAAAGATGTAGGCCGCACCGGAGCTTGGTCCTGTGATCTGTCCAGAGAGGTTGTAGTCCTGACGGTATGCTCCAATGATTGCTCGGTTTCCATCTAAGGCAACGGCACTTCCAAAGTTGTCACTGTCATTTCTATCTGATGCAACCACTTTCTGATCAACATTCCAGTTGCCCGTTCCGTCCCGGGAAACGAAGTATGCTGCACCTGTGTGGTGGATGAAATCTCCCTCGTTCTCATCATAGCTATTTCGTGTTGCACCGACTAAGGCCGTGGTGCCATCAATATCTACGGAGTAACCGAAATAGTCGCCACTATTTGAATGAAGCCAGTACGCTTCATTCCAAACTCCGCTCCCTGAAAGCTCAAAGAAATACACCGTATTGAAGTCATTGCCAATAATGGCGTAATTGTCTGAAATGGCTATGCTACGACCAAAGTGGTCGTAGGCGGTTCTGTTAGAGGCAACGAGCTTTTGTACCTCAGTCCATGTACTCCCAGTTCGTTCAAATACATATACCGCTCCTGCCTCTGTCATGGTGTTGCTGCCAGTAGCATCTTCATCCTCACCCCATGCCCCTACAAAAGCATAATTGCCTGACATACTCACAACCGAACCGAAGTAGTCCATTGATGCACGGTCGGAAGCAACCAACTTTTGTGTTTCTTGCCAGCTATTGCCACTTTTCTCTGAGAAGTAGACAGCCCCCGCATTCTCGGTATAGTTCGAACCACTGGCATCAAAGTCTTCAGCCATGGCACCTGCGATAGCGTAGTTTCCAGATATGGCGACTGAGCTTCCGTAGTTTGCATCCTCGTCTCGGTCGGAAGCGGTCAACTTGGCAATTTCAGTGTAGTTCTGAGCAAATAACCCAGAAGAAAATCCGATGCTGAGGGTTAATAGTATGAGCTTCTTCATATGTATATATTGAGTTAATGATTACTGTGAGCGAGGTTCAATCGACACCAAAAGCATACATGAATTTCTCTGTGGCAAAGAAGTACTCTCCAGCAGGAAGTGGTGAACTTGTTACAATGGCGAAAACACCATTACCGAGCGGTTTGAAACTGACAGATAGATTTCTGTCCTCGCTCTCAGCACTGGTTCCGAACCAGTTGGCCTTCGTTGAAATGTATTCTCTACGGTCTTTTCGGTCATTGATGGTGAACTGATAGAGACTGAGAATGTTTGAGGGATCTTCCTCGCCTTTTGTCCAAATGACCGCCAATACCTGTGAACTGCCATTGAATCGCTTAATGGACCTGAGACCATTGAGGTAATACAATCCTTGACCACCTGAGATCGTAACCCGTGCCTGTGTGTTCAAAGCAGATTTCTCAAACTCATTGAGCGAGCCGTTTGATGTGGTGCACCAATATGGTTGATCAGTGAAGCTCGGTTTTGCCACATTCTTACCGCTGTTCATTGATTCCAAGAATGAGAACTTGGTAATTGCGACACCTGTACCTGCTGAGAGCGTGCTGAGACTCGCACCGTTTGCTGCTCCAATGGCAAGTTCTACCAGTTTCAGAATATGCTTGCCGTTCTCAACATTCTTTGCACGAATGACGACTTTATTGTCAAAGGTTTTGGCAAGACCATCCTGATAGACCTTGATGAGCTTTTCCCTGCCATTGGTCGGAAGTACCACCGTCAGATCGGTGCCGTGTGCTTCAAGGTCGACATCAGCCCGATTGAGGTCTTTCAGAAAGAACTCGTATTTCATGGTTGCTCCCTGTCCTTCCTGCACAGTGAGACTGAGTTTTTCGAGTTTATCCGAAGCGAAACTCAAATTCTGCTTGGTAACATCAGGTGAAAAACCCGTGACCGACTTTGATAATTCTAAGAGTATTTCTTCCAAGGAAGTGTACGTGTACCTGCTGTTGTCTATCTCTTTGGCAGTATTTGAAGCATTCTTGAGTGCTTCAATCAGAAGCGATGCCTGCTCGGAATCCGTCACATCCATCTTGAGTTTGGGTACATAGCGGGACACCTCACCTTCTTCCAGTTCTGTGACCAGTCGTCTGTTGTGCTCCATCGGCACCAATACCTTCATCATGTCACGCTCCAGGACCTGCTCCAATTTGAAAGGATCAATGTCAGCAAGATTGAGGCGGTAGGTCACGGATGATCTTCTGCTTTTGGTATCGGTAGTTGTCTGCTCAATATCAACGATCGAACCTGATCGGATGTGAAGGTTCTGGTCGATGGTGTATTTGATGGTGCGGATCTGTTTCAGGTTGTCCTTAATCGATGCTATCTGTGAATCAAGGGATTGTGAGAAGCAGGAATTCATGCTTACGATGAGCATGGTTGAAATGAAAAATCGTAGGGCCATGGTGAAGTATTTCTATCGCAAGTATATAAAATATATGCATATATGTTGTATGCACATATTAAGTACCAAATGAGCAGGACGAGAAGTAATCTCGTTCATGGACGAAAACACACCTGATTCCCGTACGGGAAAGATTGCCGCACACATCAAGAAGTTGAGAGAAGAAGCGGGCTATACCTCGCATGAGAGCTTTGCTTATGACCACGAAATCAATCGGATGCAGTATTGGCGTCTTGAAAAGGGGGCGAACATGAGGCTGTCTAGTCTGTATCGCATACTGGACATTCACAAGCTGACTTTGGAGGAATTCGCCAAGGGAGCAGGTATTTGATCATATTTCTCTATCGTCCAGTTCCCGTTCGTTGTCATTGTCTTCCCGTAACTGCTCCAGCTCATTCAATCGCTCGTTCTGTTTGTCCAGTTCCTCCATTAACTGCTTTTCGATGCCGAGACGGGAAAAACGCATCTTTTTTCCCTCGTTTTCCCAAAGTACGCCCTGAAGCTGGCCTTTGTGGTCGTATGTCCTTAGTCCGTTGGATTCCAGCCGTTGCCTGAAATCCTTTGAGCTTTCAGACAGTCGGAATATCTCCTTTACGCTTTCCGAGAGTTCATCCCGTGTCAATTGAAGGTCGGGGTTTCTTTTCTCCTTGTAATATGCCTTTTCGGAATGCAGTTTCTTTCCGTAGTTCTCCGTATCGATGCCGATGGAAAGCTCTGGATACCGTTCGCTCATGTACCGTAGCATGTGCATATGGACCTCGCGTAATTGTGTCTTGGTCTGTCGGGTCGAGGTCTTGGACATGAGCTCATTCCCGCTCACGATCAGGTGGGTATGAAAATGTTCTTGGTCCACGTGGTGGGTGCCGAACGAGATGGCATTGGGAAACGCCTTATCGATGTACTCTTTCACAAGGTCATCCATGATCTCCATATTGACCTTTTCCCTGTCTAGCGGATTGATGGACAGAATGACGTGCCTTGCCTTCGTTCTGTTCTTTCTCGTTCGAGCGTGATCAGCAAAGTTTGACTGCAATTGCATTGAAATATCCCTCAGTTCAGTAGAGTAGAGATTATGGAAAATCCCCTGTGTGCGGTGATCGGTAATGCGCCCCTTGTCGATGGCAATGTAATTGACCACGTTTTGAATGGCGTTATAGCTCCGTATCGGCAATACCTTGATGATCATGGAACCATTGCTTTATTCGCTGATAATCATTCGGGTTATTGAGTATGTACTGTTTCAGAACATCCAAAATGTTCGGTGGCAGGGTCATGGTCTCGACCACCGTTCCTTCTAACTGCATGAGCAACTGCTGCATCCGTTGGATGTCCTGCATACTCACCTCCCGACACGTATTGATGTGCCGCACAACCTGATTGATGTTGGTGCCAACCTTCCTGAACTGCACCGCCATGTCCTTTAGTTTTTCATCATTGGGAAGCACGTAGCCCGTACCTTCCATATCCGACTTGACCAAGGCTTTCAGGTAGCTGTTGACGGTATACCCCTTCTTGGCGGTATGAGCCGTGAGTTCTCTTGCCTGCTGATTGGGGAATGAGACCGAGTAGGTGCGGTTCCGTTTTAGGAAGCGTTCCTTGCGTTCCCTTGCCCTTTTGCGTTTTTCATCCGACCTTGGCATGGTTGCGTTTCTTGGCTATCAGTTCATCAATATCCATCAGTTGGAGTTCTGTCGGAACGCTTCCTACAATAGGAGCAAGTGGCAATTCACTTATTGCTCGCATTTTCCGGTCTTTGTAGTAGGGTTTTACTCTGACCTTCATTGGTGCGTGTGGACCTGCGACAAGCATTGCATGTTCCGCATCCAGGTGGATGAGTTCCGGCACGGTCATTACTTCCCGCGTGCCACGACCTTTGCCGTCTTCACGTTCAAACGTCCATTTGCCGATTCGCTGTTCAAGTTCTCTGGCCAGATCGGTTTCCATTCCTGGGAATATCAGCTTGCTCCAACAATTGGCCATGATGGTCTGTGCATCATGGTGGCCATAACGCTCTTCCAATTGAGACCTGTTTTGAATACAACTTATAACTGACACATCATATTTTCTGAGGTTAGCAAGTGCCTCTGGAAACCCTTTTACAGTAAACGAACCCATCTCATCCGCAAGTACATGTATAGGTAAATCTCCCCTATCGGGAAGTTGCTTCATGAATTCTCGGAACATGAAGGTGAACAGCATCTCATAGATGAATGCATGGTAATTACTCATGACATCCGTCCAGATATACAGAGCAGTTTTCTTCTTTCTGAATACTGAGAAATCCAACGTATTGACGGAAGTACATCGGGCAAGTTCATCATCGGAAAGGGCTTTAAGTGCGGTCTGAATTGTGCTCAGAATATTGGCAAGCACTTTCGTGTCCTGACCAATTAACGCTTTGTACTCATGGAACAAACGGTCGTCTGCGTAGAGCGAACAGAGTTTATCGACCTTGGTGGAAGCGAGCATCTCATCATTGAGAATCTTGAGATTAACGAGGTTATGATATTGCTTCGGAAGTTGTTTCAATAAACGTATCTGAATAGCGGCAGCCCTTGCTGCTGAACTTGGCCAGAACACATCCTTACTGCCACGCATCTGAGAGGCCATGAGCATGTCGGCTAGCATGTTTATCTCGGTGGAAGTATTCGCCAACTCAACAGGATTGAAGCCCACCGACATGGTGTGGTCTTTCGGATTGAACACGAGTACGTCATTTGTATGCTGTGACCAGATCCCTGAACTTTTGGTATGTCCTTCCTGTGCTGGGTCAAGGAATATAATCGAGCAATCTTCCTTAGCAAATTTTATCGCGCTGGGAAGTAGCGTTGAAACGGTCTTTCCTGAACCTGTATTGCCGATGACCAAAGCGTGCATACGCGAGTGTTCCCGACTTAACCTCCCTGCTCCCATATAGAACCCTGTCAGCCACGGTTTGAGGAGTTTGAACGGACTGCCGAGATTGTCGTCATAGTCCTGCTTGCGTTTTTCTTTGGTCAGATGCACCAGAACAGCTATGCCGATAAAAAGGACGGCCAGATGCCAGAGTTTTGGTGTTCCGTATTGAAGTATATAATCCATTGTGTTTCTTTTAATCGATTAATGTTCGAATAAGTGTCTCGATGGCGCGAAGAAGGAATGCGAGTGCGTGCAGCATCATCGTGAAAAGCCAGAGAATGAGCCGCCCGGTCAGCTTTATCACTGACCAAAGGGCATCCCAAAATCCAGCATCATTTCCCTTTCCCATATCAGTATCCTGAATGGTTGATGGCTCCATGGATGTACACTTCAGCTCCGAGTTCCGTCAGTCGGTTCTTCGCATAGTTTGCACGAAGACGGTACTCGGCATCATCTTCAGCATTCCTGGGTCGGTGGATCAAATGGACATGGATGCCGCTTAGATCCGTCAGATCATAAGCTCCGTCAATGCCAGTCCATAGATGTGGGCTGTCTATTTCCAGACCTTTGTGATTCACAGAATGAGAAATCCAATTGTCTTGAGGAGTGTTTTGACCTAGGTCGCTATAAACAAATAGCTCCCGGTCATCCATCGGGTATTGTTGCAGATATAGGAGTTCCTGTATGAGTGGTTCCATGACGGCAGTGTGTCCATAGCCTGTTCGCTGAATCGCAATGGCATTGAGCGTAGTGGTCAGCTCTTCTTCAAACTTTCGGATGCGGTTTTCACGAAAGAGTTCGTTGTCCTCAAAGTTCCATGTAGAAGGATTGCTCCAATCCCTATATGTTTCAAGGGTCAGAATACTGACATCCTCATTGACAACATCGCTGACCTTGCGGATGCGGATATTCCTTCCCTCTTTCAGTTTATCCCAAGAGAAACTGTTCTCCGTGACGATGCTGATAGGTTCAAGGCCGAATGTATCGGTACGATCGATCAGATACGATGCCCGATATATGGGCCGATGTGGTGTTCTGCATAGGATAAGATAAGTGGGTACACCTATGGCCGTCAACACCAGAACGATGATAAAGATGATTATGGCGTGTTTCATGATTGTGAATTTTGAATGTGTCCTTTTCTATCAATGAATTCTGCGTTGAGCGGTGAGATGTCGGTGATGAATACATCATCGCCTTCCCGTTGGTCGGTTCTGCGTGAGTGATAGACCACCTGCCATTTGTTCGCTGTCGAACGGAAATGATCGTCCAAGTACTGTTCAAGTGATCGAGCGTTGTCCATTGTGATTAGCCGTGAACCGAGACGGCCGCTGCGTTCATTTTTCGTGGTGCGTATCTTTTCTTCCAGTTCCTCCCTGTCCTTTTGGAGGGCATCATATTCTACAAACACCCTGTTTATATCGGCAACCCTGTCTTTCTTCTCGCGGACATCCTCTGCCAAAAACTCACTGACCCAAGCAGCCATGGAGAAGAAGAACGAGAGAGCTGCAAGTACCAACGGACCATAAAGCGACCCTCCGTCCTGCATTTGCAGATAGGCGTGTCGCGATATACCGAGAATGATGGCTACCCCTCCGAACACAGCTGCACCGACAAGTACCCAGAACAGCTGTATCCGACTGTTGTCGCTGGTCTTGATCCTCTTATTGAGGAACTTGCTGAAATAGTATTTGCAGCCGTTCAATAGGAGTGCTGTCCCGTAGGCCAAAAGCCCTGACCCGCCCAGAATGCGGAGTGCGGGTGCTTCGAACAACATGTCCAGCCCCAATAGGATAAAGGGGGCGAGGAGGAGGAGTTTCTCGTATCCATTCAGAGGGGTCGCCCGCTCCCTTTCATTGGCGGGATGTTCACTTATTTTCTTCTTAAGATCTCCGAGTTTTATTCCAAGTTCATTCAGATGTTGACTGAATTCCTTGGCCTCATGATTCCCGATCAATCCAGCACTCTTTGCGTTTAAGGCAAGGTCAATGTCAGCCCGTAGTTGACGATATTCCTGCCGCAATTCCTCGACCCGTAATTGCAGTTCGGGTAGTTTTATCCGGTAGTCCCGTTGGCTCAAGGTTTCCGCATCGATAAGGGCGTGTTTACGTATCCGATCGGCCTTGGCCTCAAGTTCCTGTTTGAGCCGTCTGTAATGATCCATGTCAGCCTCGACATGGGTGCTCAATTGCGTATTCTGTCGTATCAGGTTCATTGTCGTTCGTTTTTTTGTGGTTCTGTTTTGAGTTTTCTGATGTGTTATTTGAATTGTATCATGACCCCAGATGGGGTTCAAGCCATTTGGGCTTTCACCGCTGCGGGCCGTCACGATCCCTATTATTGGTCGGTCTTTTGTTCTTTGCCCTTTCTTGCGCAATGGTACGTTCTGCCCACCATTGGCGTAGTTGAGCATTGAGGTTGAGATGTCGTCTTGATGCGACCTCACCGATGGTTTTTGATTGCTGTTTCTCCTTCATTTCCGTTGCTTTTGAGTGTTTCATTTCTGTTATGAACCACAGCAACTGAAGGGTGTCGCTTTTGCCTGTCTTTAGGGCTGAAAAACTGAAGGAACTTTGGTCAGGAGATTTCCTTGACTTTTATTGCGCACTATGTTATTATATGCGCAAGCTTGATTGGTCAGGGTTCTGACCTTTCTTTGGTTCCTTCAGAATTCCAGATCCTTTAAGCTAGGCCCGCGATTAGAGTCGCGGGCTGTTTTGCATTTCAGCAGAACGTGCTTCAGGTGCTGTAATTCGTTGGGAACAAATTTTTCTTGAAATATGTAAGAATTCCGAGGAGACGAGGTCCGTTTTTCGGACACGGAGTCCGCTCTGTAATTTTTGAACTCAGACCTGGTCAGAATTCGCCATGAGAAGGTCTTTGATTCTATTGATCACCTGGTCTTTCTTATGTCTACCATCGGCAGAAATTCCGAAATAATCGTAAATCGGGCCCATCATTGTATTCGTGAATTTGGTTTTTCCAACTTTGAGTTTCTTGTACATCCATTCCACAGGTCGGTCATGATTCAGCATCAGAAACCTGATTCGTTCCCACTCTTCATCCGATACTTTGACCTTGGTTCCCGCAATACGGTCGAACTCTTTTTGAATCTTAGACCTCGCGTCCCCCGTCAGACCGAGTTTCATAATGTCTTTGTCACTTTTAACTGCTGACCGATATACCTGTTCCCGCTCTTCATTTTTTTGCTTCAGTTGCTTTTCATACCGTCTTTCTGTTCGAGCTACCTTTCTCACATGGCGTTCATTCTGAATGCTGAATACACTTTTGAGTTTACTGAACCGTATCTCGAAAGTCTCCAGTATTGCATTCCATTTGGTTCGTTGCTTCCTGTAAAAAAGCCCCCCAGCGGTCAAGAGGGCGATGGTAAGACCTACCATCAGGCCCAGCAGTCCCCATATCCATTTGCGCTTCTCCGATTCCTTTTGTTGAACAACCATCATTTTCTCATGGTGATGGTTCAGGCTGTCAACGGCCCGGTCTAATCGAAACTCATATTGTTGCTGATCTGATATGAAATCCGTATAAACGTGTATCGGGTTGATACTGTCTCTGCGTTGGATGGCCTCCTTAAAGTTGTACAAGGCTTGGCGGTAGTCTCCGTTCAGCTCTGCAGCATCGGACATGACACCGTAAGCCAACATGATCAGAGTTGGAACCTTACTTTTATTGGCATACTTGATAGCTTCACTCGACATGTCTATTGCCATCTCAGCATTGCCGAGGGCAACGTGACAAATGCTTGCTCCTAAGTAGGTTTTCGCCCTTGCGTAATCTATCTTTTTGCCAGGTGCCGAATTGTGAGCCGCAACAAAAAGGTCCAACGCTTCTTCATACTGCCCCATCTGAATATGACTGAACCCTGCCAATGTTAGAATCTCATTGTAGAAAAGGAGATACATCGTATGCCTACCATCCCTGATAGGAATACCGCGCAAAAGATTCCTCGCAATACGGAAATATGCCAGTACATCATCATATTCTCCCCTCGTCAGTTCTTGTTCTCCCCTCGTCAGTTCTTGCTGACCCAACCTGTAAATGAATCCGAGTTCGTTGATGGTATCCCTGTAGACCCTGCTCAGATCCAAACCGTGACCGAAATAATATGTGGCAGAGTCGGGTTGATTGACCCGCGCAAATAACTTTCCAATGGTTTCAGAATATTGAAGCTGGAACGGTACGTTACTGCATTGCTGTGCATGAGCACGTACTTCAGCCATGGTTGTGAAGGCCTCTCCCGTCCTTCCCAATTCCACTAAAACATCACCCATACTGAGCATCAACCATATTCTTGCGTGCTCCTCCGAATTTGTCGGTAACTCTTCCAAACATTTCCTGAATGAGTACAGAGCTGAATCAAACTTTTGGCTTTCAGAATAGGAATACCCCAACTGCTCAACTGCCCTGGATCTTAATTCAGAATCTCCAATACTGTCAGCGTAGACAATAGCACTTTTCGCACTCGAAATTCCGCAATTCGTAAAGTCGATACAATTCCACCCAATGGATTTGAGTCTCTCAACTACAGAATGAAGTGCATACCACTGAGCTATATTAGGGACGGATTCCAATGGCATGATCAGATCACAGATGGAATCAAGCCGAAACAAGTAACTAACATCTCTTTGGGCAAACCAGTCAACCTCTTGAACGAACCTGTTCTCCAGATAAACTCTGGCCTGTAACGGATCCAATTGGATAGTATCACCGCGGATGATCGGCTCAACTCTCAGAATATCAACGGGGGTTGTATCGGGCACAACACAATCTGTTGATTCTGAGTGATCATATGTGCAACCAATGATCGACAATGGAACCAAAAGCCTCGCAATAAAGAAACGGTCCAGATTCATGAGCAGATTCTCCTACCCCGATGGATGGAATCCAAATTTAACAACTTGAAAATAGAGATGAGAGGGTATCTGGAAGAAGATAGGACACCTAAATATTAAAATGCAAGAATAGGTCAATCTCCCTTCTTGTGCTTGTGTGGCTTAAGCGATGGCGTATTTCCCGGAGTATCTTTATTATCCCGCTGACGTCTGTCCGGCTTTCCTGTTGATTTAGCGGTTCTTTTTGGCCCTGGCTTGATTCCCATGATTCCCTTCTTTATGATTTACACTACAAATTATGTAAATATTTTTGAAACTCCTGACCGTGGAAGGTGGCTAGGTGGTCCGTTGGATCTTTTGGTCTTTAGAACAAACCGTAGTGCATTTTCCCTGAAAACCTGTCCGGTAAATCGTTTATTCTGTAGTGGTTTTCCTGGAAATTTTATCCGTTGCAAACAGATAAAGAAGACAAAGGATGGTAAAAAAAACTGGAGAATATCCCCAAGCTGTATCAAATGTTATAACCTTAAGTCTATCATTTTCGAGTCCTCCTGACAAGAGCACTTCACCGAACATTAAGTTGATTCCAAAATTAACTACAAACAAGACAACTACTCCCATAAGCGCAAATAGGCCGTAAACCATTTTCTCATTCCTATTCAAAGTACTTATCAGGGCTCCAAAAATCACAGAGCCCAACAACCCGAAAATCAAAGATGCCGCATGAATCACGCTAGGCACAATTGAAGTATTTAGAGTGACAACCTTGAATGTCAAACTTAATGTTGCAACGATTCTAAAAGACAATAAATAAAAGCTAAGTCCTATGAATACTATCTTTTTCATTCCAAGCTAATTAGTTCGGTGTAAATAGAATGAAGTCGTTCTTTTCTTCAGTAACACTTCCATCCTCGTTTATGACTCTCTTCGTTGAAGGAACTTCTATGATACGGTATCTGGGAGGATCATTTTTAAGTTTGGGTCTGTACATATGCATTAATCCAGCGCGCTTGTCATCACGCCCAGCGGTGATTCCAATAGATCTCGCAGCACCATCAGAATCTGGGTCTCCTCCCGGTGCAACCGCACCAAGACACCCCAAGAAACTTGGGTTGTAACCACACTCATATCCAATCTCAAATTCCTGATCCGTTAGACGTCCTTCTCTATATGATCCAAGTAATTTCGCATAGTCTTTTATTAGAACCCCGTGTTTTTCTCCAATTTGTTTATTGGCATCAGCGTCTTTGTAGTCACCTGACTTTGCAACCTTTTCATAATCTTTCAAGAATTTCTGCTGGTCTGCAACAACATAGACATCATCGCTTCCATCTTCTACATCTACTAAGACTTGGCCACTTTTATTTGCGAATTTAGTAGTGTCTCCCAAAGGGTCACTATACATAATCGGGTTCAATGAGAATGCAGAGTAAAAACTGAACGAGGGGTGTCCCTTGGGATCCAGATTCCATCTACGTCCCAACCTCGTATCGTACTGCCAGAACTCAGCAGTATAGGAATTTCCATTGCCAGCTACCTCATCATCTTTTTCCTGTCCTTGGAAGCCGAAAACATAACTCCTACGTGCTTTTTCAAAACTATACTTTAAGGTCAGTTCATTTTTTTGGCGTACCGCCTTTAGTTCAGGCAGTTGGTCAGCTTGGTAATATGATAGTTTTCTGCAACCCATTTTTCAGAGTTG